>CAZUPJ010000042.1:0-9816 GCA_964622185.1 uncultured Treponemataceae bacterium | reverse complement strand
CCGTTACAGCATTAAACAATGTTGTTTTTCCACTGTTCGGGTTCCCTGCCAAAGCAATTCGCATCTCATTCTCCTTGTTTTGTTACTTTTAACTAATTTTTGTTATAAATTACTAACAATTACTATAAAAAAATATTATTCTACAATAATTGCTTGTGCAAAATCCTTATCAATGCTATACCGCGCATCTTTAATTACTATTACATATGTTGATGAAACGGTAGAAACAACGGTAATATCTTCTCCGGGATAACAACCTAGCGTAAATAAAAAGTGTTCAAGCTCTTTATCATTGGTATTAAGGCGTTTTACCTTTACCGTCTTATTGAGATCTACTGTTGTTAAATTTTTATCATCCATATAATACACTCTATCTGTAAACATAACAGCACCAACGAAATGTTATTTTTCTCTAACAAGATTAATATACAGCATATCTCTTACTTTGTCAAGAAAATATCGGGATTTTTTATTTTAATTTTGTATTGGATGTTTCCCCATAAAGTAGCACCCGACGAGGACGCTGGATGTGAACTTACCCAAAAAGTTAGACACTTTTTGGGGTAAAAATGAGTAAAAGATTTAGCTACGAAGAAAAAGTAGAAGCAGTACGACAGTCCATGGAAGAAAGAAAAGGAGATCGTGTTATTTGTAGTGATTTGAAAGATTTTGGGGTATAAAATTAGTCATAAGACGGTATTGAAGCTTATGAGGCAAATAGGCATTAAGAGCATTGTTAGAGCAAAAAAATATAGTTCATTCAGACCAAGGGTGGCATTATAAGCATTGGGAATATACATCATATTTAAAAGATATGAGTGCAGTACAGAGTATGTTACAAAAAGGAAACTGTCTTGATAATGCTGTAATTGAGAACTTTTTTGGAACATTAAAATGTGAGATGTTTTATACGAGCAAGTTTTTATGTGTTTAGCATTTTATTAGTGAACTTGAAAAATACATTTATTATTTTAATAATAATCGTAAATCTCAAGTTCTTGGATATTGTACTCCAGTTGATTTTGGGTATAATTATATGACAGCTTAAACTGTCCAAAAAATGGGGTGCAGTTCACTACGCTGCCCCTACAATAGCTAACGTAAGTAAAAATTGCCGTAGCTCCCTACACTCCCTGCTCTAAGCAGCACAGCAAGAAAATTAAAAGAGTTCTTGTCAATTTTTACTATCGAGTTTGTCTTTCGCCAAACTCGCATTTTTTATCAGAGGTGCGACATCCATGTCGCGATTTTATAAAACATGAACAATCCATTTCCTAATTTACAAGCCAAACAATATGCAGAAAACCTCATTCAAAAGCTCGACACGGAAAAGTGCTTGGACTTTGAAAAACCTGTGGAAGACCGAAATCCTCTTTTTTCAACTAAAAGCCTTTTTAAAAAACATGGTGGCATTATGTTTGGAATACTGGTTTGTATTAATCCGCACACTAATGAAAAGATTATCCTAAAAGCTTTTTCAGGCCAATTTCAAGAAACATGGATTATCGGCGGATGGGCTCCACCCTTACTAGATGTAGAAAACTACAAGATCCTTGTTGAACGTACTAACAAAGAAATACAAGATCTTACAAAAATAATTAACACGTTATCCACAAGCGATAAAGAGTACAAAGAACTTTTTGAGAAGCGTTCGAAACTATCAAAAAAGGCATTTTCCAAGATTCAAGCATTATACCTTTTTTCGTGCATAGATAGCACAATAAAAAAATTGCCAGACCTAAGTGCTTCAAATATACCAACTGGAACAGGCGACTGTTGTGCTCCAAAACTTTTAAACGAAGCCTTTAAACGAAACCTTATTCCTATAAGCATGGCAGAGTTTTTTTTTGGTGCAACAAATGCTTCCCTTTCAAAAAAACACAAAGCCTTTTATAACCCTTGCAATGAAAAATGTGCTCTTATTTTACCTGAAATGCTAGGCTTACATATAGTACATAAAGATGACCATATTGTAGTTGTTCACAAAGTGCAAGGACTTTTAAGTGTTCCAGGAAGAGGCGAAGAAAATCAAGATTGCGTTGTGGCTAGGCTTAAAAAGCTCTATCCAAAATGTATAGAACAACCTTCTGTTCACCGCTTAGACTTAGATACTTCAGGAATAATGGTTTTTGCCCTTACAAAAGAAGCCCATAAAAATCTTTCAAGGCAATTTGAAGAAGGCACTGTAACAAAAAAATATCTTGCTATTTTAGATGGTAATGTACACGAAAAAAAACTCCTTAAAGAAGGAACAATAGAACTTCCTTTTCGCTTAGACGTAGAAAATCGCCCTTACCAAACATACGATGAAATTTATGGAAAAATGGGCAAAACGGAATATAAAATTGTAAATGTTAAAAAAAATAAAAACTTTGACACAAATGAAAAATATGTAACCTATGTTGAATTTAAGCCCATAACGGGCAGAACTCATCAATTACGCCTTCATGCTTCTCACTACAAAGGACTTGGTATTCCAATAGTTGGAGACCGACTGTATGGGAACGAAACCGAATATTTTAATGATACAGACTATGGCAAAGGAAAAAAACGCCTTATGCTCCAAGCCTTTTATTTAGAATTTGACCATCCTGAAACAAAAGAAAGAATAAGCTTTGAAGAAAAATGGGAATTTTAGGTTAAAACACCCTATTTTTGGTACAAATTCGGCATAAAAGCGTATACTTTTTTAGATATCATATATTATATAACAAGCATTATTTAAATTACCGTAGGGATTTATTGCAAGAACTTAGGTAGAATTACAAACTTTACCACCCTTGAAAAAAACTTCTTAAACCGCTACACTTCTAATAAGGAGACAAAAAAATGACAAGAGAGGAAGCTCTAGCTATTTTCAAAAAATATAATACAGACGAAAGTTTAACAAGACACGCCTTTGCCGTTGAAGGTGTTATGAGACACTTTGCAAAAATAGAAGGCGAAGAGGCAGACTATTGGGGAAACATTGGTCTTTTACATGACATAGATTACCAAATGTATCCAACCGAACACTGTGTAAAAGCAGGTGAACTTTTAAAAGAAAACGGCGTTGCGGACGATGTAATTCATGCAGTACAAAGTCACGGCTGGGGAATTTGCTTTGATGTTGAACCAACTTTAAAAATGGAAAAAGTATTGTACACCATTGATGAGCTTACGGGACTTATCTCTGCAGCTTCTTTAATGCGACCATCAAAAAGTGTTATGGATATTGAAGTTTCAAGTGTAAAAAAGAAATTTAAAGACAAGCGATTTTCTGCTGGTGTTGACCGTGATGTAATACGAAAAGGATGTGAGCTTTGTGGATACGAACTTGATTACGTAATGCAAGAAACTATTCTTGGTATGCGGGATGTTGCCGATACAATTGGATTGGGTTTGAAATAGAGAAGAATAAGTTGTAACAATCAAAACCATTTAGTACTTATCTGTAGCTTTTAGATTCCACGAGTAAAATGCTACAACACTAAATTTTAATTGAAAATCTGCTTTTATTATGGTATAATCGTTATTAAGGAATACACATGAGTACTATAGACTTATACCACGCAGGTACAGACATAATTGAATTTCCCGAAATACGAAAATCAAAATATACAAAAGATTTTTCGTGGGGATTTTACTGCACCAATGCTTACAATCAAGCAAAGCGTTGGGCTGAAAAATACTCAGTTGATGGAATAATAAATTGTTATGAATATACAGAAAACATAAAGCTAAAAATACTTACATTTACTGAAGTTAATGATGAATGGTTAGACTTTATTGCATTCTGTCGCGATGGCAATATACACACCTATGATATTGTAGAAGGACCAATGGCAGATGATACTGTTTGGAATTATGTAAATGATTACCTCTCTGGCAGTATTTCAAAAGAAGCATTTTATGAGCTGGCAAAATTTAAGCACCCGACACATCAAATAAGTTTTCATACATTACAAGCTATCCAGTGCCTACAATTTATAAAAAGTGAGAAACCGTATGGATAAAAAAAGGGAAGACGATATATTTTACTTTTGTACTATGATTGAATTTATTGCACGAGCAACAAAAAACCATCGCCAAGATGTTATTTCAAGATTTTCTATAGATGACATAACCCACGAGTTAAAAGTTGCAGGCGTAAATCATTGCTTAAGTTTTGAGCAAGTTAGCGATGAATGGATTGAAAAATACAACATCCCCCAAGGCTCTTTTGATACCGTAACTACGTGTAAATATGAGGTTCCTGCTGTTACTGCAATTGGAAGATTGTACCAACGGTTAATTATGTCTACAGTGAAAGATACACAAATTGAAAAAGCAATAATCGATGTGTTTTCTTCGTTTATATGTGACGCTATTTCAAATTTTAATTCTAATGTGTATTACAGCAATCCCAGTTATCTAAAATGCTCGTATGAAGAAAACATGCTTTTGGCATAAAAACAGAGGAGCAGCAATGATGCTCCTCTGTGGTAAACAGTATAGTTTATGGTGCTACATAAGATGAGGTGATGGTGAAACCTGTTGCATATTCTTCCAAAGCATGCAATGTGATGTCAACACGAGTATAATCTGTTAGCATCTCTTCATTCAGCAAAGTAACAGTTAACTGAGTATCACTATTCCGTACCACAGTAAAATCGTGCCTATTAGCACTGGATCCTTCCACAAAAAAAACTTCAATATCAAAGTCCCTCATTTTATTAAAAAATTTACCATTTTCCAAACTTATTACAAATGCGTTATGTCCTTTTCCATTATTATAGTACTCGGTTAGATAGGGGTTATAAATGGGCTCAACGGTAATATCATCAGGACGTTTGAAAAAAGCAGAGTGCGCAACATTTAAAACAGTCCCGTCATTAGGAGTAAATACTCCATACATTATATAGACAATTGCATGAGTATCACTGATTCTTCTGATTGTTGAAGAATAATTATGTACACCATCACCAAGAGAAAAACTAGAATCATGCAACTCTGTTGCAAAGGTGCCATTTGTAAGTTTCACATCAACAGAATACGCATAATCATTAACAATTATTTCCTTCTGTACTGGTCCGAAAGATTCTATCGTAACAGTTGCAGAATCCCCCACTACAAAAACAGAAGGAATACTCAATGTCATTGTCCCAATCATAGTCGTAGAAGTAGTAAATACTACCTCAGTATCGCTTATACGTGTTGGAGTAAAAGACTGAGAAAATCCATGTGAACTATGACTTAACGAAAAGAAAAGAGATTCATACGTATCCATTTCTTCTTGTGAAATAAACGTACCGTTTTGCAATATTACAGAAAAAATATCCACAGGAGTTTCACTTGAAAAAGTTGTTGTTATCGGTAAATCTGGTGTTATAGTAAAACCTGTACATTTTGTTTTAAAAACAGAATAATCAAAAGTAATAGAGACTTCTTCTCCTGCAGAAAGACCGTCCCCTGACATAATTAGCCTTATTTGTGTTGCACTTATTTTTTGCACTTTTGGCTGGTAATTGTAATTACTGGTAAACCTAAAATCCTGGTACGTTATATCCCTGTCTACAAATTCTCCGTCATTTAACGTAACAGTGAATACGTTGCCACTTTCATTTGCCGTAAAAGTAGTGCTTACATCAGTTACAGCATCAGGAGCAGGAATCGCTAGCATACCAAAAAAACCAAGACCTGTTAATGCAGAAGTATCAACTGTAACAAAGTCATTTTCTGCTACTATGTCAAAATCACCTGTTTCTATTTTTATACAGTTTGTGAGTACACCATAATATTGCTCTGCTTCTACAATTTCGTTTAAAATTTCAGCGGGAATATCAGCCTTTGCTACAAGTGAAAAAATTCCCTCACTGAGAATGTTTGCATTTTCCCCTGTAAACGTAAAAAGAGACTTATCTACAGGAGCTTTAAAAGCATTGCCAAAAAGAAATACGTATACATCGTTAAACTTTGAAGCTTGCCCAGCCATAGGCATTAGTGAAGTTATTTCTGTTGGTGGTGTAACAGTTTCATCATAAGACGATGTTATAGTGGCACCATGAAGCGTTCCTGAAGGAAGGTCTATATAAATATACACAATATCATCTTTTGGAAGTTTTTCAGTTGTAGTAATAACAAATTGCGTATCACTACTCCTTGTAGTAGTAATTCCACCAGCATAATACAACAACGTAAGCACGTCTTCATTTTCAGGGTCTACAAACATTAATTCATATGTATCCCCCATAACCACAGTATCAGGTAAAACGGCATCTTTTAGCGTTACAACTATACTATTACTTCCAGCAGCAACATGTGCCGCAACACCTACTGATAAACGCATTTCTATAGATTGCGGTAAAACATCAAAAGCTGTTTCTTTTATTGTAACATCTACGTTACCAACAAGCGAGTGCTTTGGAAGATTTATTACTATTGCATTTTCACCAATCCTAAAAATATCAGAATCTCTAATTTCCATTTGTGGTATAATAAAGTCAGAAGCTGATAATTTAGGCGAAAACGCTTCATTTTCACCCAAGTCAATACGAAGAGATGTTGCAACAGAATTAAATTCTACCGTTTGGGCTACGTCCTTAGCTGCGGCCCCTGCAAAAATATCGATTGTATCGGTACCTACAGTCAAAGCCGTTTCTTTTATTGTAACACTATCAACACTTCTTGTAGTAGTTGTTCGTGTAAGGGCATTAATTATTGACGCTTGATTAGTTTGATTTATTGAAATTCGTACCAAGGTATCACTTTCTCGCACCAAGGTTCCACTTGTAAACTTTTCTACATTTGGACCTGAAAAGACAAAGTCTTCTGAAAGACTTACATTTTCATCAAAAACTCCACCTTTTTTTAATCGAATACTTAACATCACTGCATCTGCAACAGGTGTAAACGTTTCTTGTTTTTCTGTAGGCGTTGCAATAATCTTTGTTGTGCTAAAAGTATTTAAACTTGCGTCCTCACTTGAAGTTTTTAACCCGCGGTTAGCTAACGTTACAGATTCTTTACTTGTTTGAAACGCAGAGCTAGCACTAATAAACAGAACGGTATCTGTTTTTCTTTCAAGTGTAGAAGATTGTAAAGCCCCTGCATTTGCACCACTAAAAGTGAAGTCCCCTATAGTAATATCATCAGCAAAAGTAGCTGCATCTAGCATAATAACAAGGGCATCCTCACCTGCAGTAAAATTTATTTCTGTTTTCAGGTCTTGAACAGTAGACTCAGGAGTGGGAGTTGTCTCTATTGTCCCGCCTCCGATGTTAGGGTTTTGAGGCTCAATAGTTGGCACACAAGCTGTAAAAAGTATGATACTTGTTAGCAAAAAGAACCCTAGCAACAAATTTGCAATATTTTTCATAACATTCTCCTATAAAAACACGTTTTAAACGTGCTTTTGAGGAGACTGTTTTACAAATATATGAGCAACACAAATAGAAATGTAAATGGTAAAGCTATAAAAAAACAACTCTCCCTCTCCTCTTTTTTTTCCTTGTATATATAGTACCATGATGTAAAGTTTCATGTCAAGGAAAAAAATGCCTTACGAGGAAATTCAATACTTTCACAAGAAATTGTCATTGAGTAAGGTAATAAAATCAAGCCTTACTTGTTCTGTTCTCTAAAAAGCACACTATACAAAAATCCCATATTCTATTATAATCAAATTATGAGTGATTCTTTTGATAAAAGAAAACGAGCTGGTGTAGCGGCTGTTTTTTGGCTTATAATTGCACTAATACTTCTCATTGTTTTTTTAGTAAATCAAGATAACATTGTACGAATATTAAAAGAGACAGAATTTTTTGTGCATGTGTTTGGAGACCAGCCAGAATTTATTGAAAACTATGAACTACCCGAAAAAGAATTATCTGAAACAGATGTACTTGTTTTAGAAGAAGAACAAATATTAACCGAAACAAAAACAGTTGAAACTCTGCCAGTTGACACAGTTTCAATAGCAACTTCACCAGAAGAAGAACAAATTAAAAATGTTGTAGAAGAAATTTCTTCTGCTGAAGAAGTAGAGGATGACAACAACGTTGTACAGGAAAATCCTCTTATTACACCCCAAGCTATGTCTAACCAGCATTTGTATTTTGTTTTTGTAAACACCGATGGAACAATTGAAAGGAAAGAGTCTGTTCGTTCAATTCCTAAAAGCACAACACCGCTTACACAGGCTTTGCAAGCTTTAATAACTGGTCCTAATACCGATGAACGCACTAAAGAATATATGACTTTTATTCCTTCTGGAACAGAGCTTTTATCGGTTTCTATAAAAGATGGAATTGCCTACATAAACTTTAATGATGCTTTCTCGTTTAATCAATATGGTGTAGAGGGTTATTTAGCACAACTTATGCAGATTGTGTACACGGCAACTTCATTTTCTTCAATAAAAAGTGTTCGTTTTCTTATTGAAGGAGAGCAAAGCTCTTATTTAGGAAATGACGGTGTATGGATTGGAGAGCCTTTAACGCGTACCGACTTTAAATAAGAACTTTTTATTCAGTAAAAGATTTTATTTTTTTCTTAAAATATTCTTCATTTGCAAAGTAATACGCATAAAAAGCATTTAGTGCAGTTAGTGTGTATAACGATGTGTTTTCACTTTTGTGGTTAATAATTTTTGTATCTTTAGTGTATGTGTTGCTTTCTGGAAGGTATACAACATTTGATATTACCAAGGAGTTGTTTTCTTCATACATTGATTGTTCTGGAAGAAAAATGAAAGAAGGCGGGTTACTCAATGATAATTCTCTGCTTAGATAATTATAAACACCGTATTTCTGCCCCTCAAAGAAATCTGCACCTATTTCAATATCATAAGAATACAAAAGTGCATCATTTTCGATAAAATAAAAATTGGTTTCATTTTCAGTCCATAAAGAGTCTATATTGTTTTGTTTAAGGCTATTATCTTGAGACTTTTCTGGAAGAACTGGAAAGCCTTTAAACTTCCAAAAAGATGTATCAGTTTGTTCTATGAGACGTCCCATTGTAACAACTTCAAGAAGTTTTTCTCCATTGTTTGTAATGCTTCTAAGGTTAAAAATGGGGATAGCGTAGTCGTATTCTATGGAAACTTCACCCCCGTATTGGTAGTAATCTTCATTTTTTAATACCTTACTTTGCTGTAATGTATTTGAAAGAGCCTTTGTATTTAATGAGTCTTCTATAGGGAAAGTTATTTTTTTTCGTCGAGAAGCAAATTCATAAAACATATCGTGTAGATAGTTTATGGTTGTATTGTCATCCATAGTAACCTTAGAAACAATTCTTTCTCCTGTCATAAGAACGTAGTCTTGCTCTGGGTCTAGTGATATTAGTAGTTCTATTTCAGAAGAGCCTGCTCCTGGATTTGGTGCATAGTATCGAATCGAATAAGTTCCTTCGTCGTATTGCAAAAATCCAATATAGGTTTCAGTTGTAAAGGTATAATCTCTGTAATAAATGTATTCTCCCGATTCAGTTGGCATAATATCTTGTACACCTGGTATGGAAAATAAATTTACACTTGTGAAAATTAAAAGTAAAACTACATATATTTTTTTCATAAAAACCTCGTTATTATTGCTAATATGGTAAAAAAAAGCCACCTCATTTGAGGTGACCTCTTATCTTATATATCGGAAATATTATTCAATTCGTCAAGCTCTTTTTTTACATGACTTACAACTTTTTCAATTGTAGCATCAATGCTTAAAAGTTCAGGGCTTTCTTCGCTTCTAATCTTTACTTCAAGATTTGGAAGATTTTTTTCACCGACAACGATACGTACTGGAATACCAAGTAAGTCCATGTCATTAAACTTTACCCCCGGTCGCTCGTTTCTGT
>CAZUPJ010000041.1:0-9858 GCA_964622185.1 uncultured Treponemataceae bacterium | reverse complement strand
TAACTGCTGTTCCAAAATACGGACATGATCAGTTTGACTCTCTTAATATTCTTCTCTTTGCAAACGGTGAAGAACTTATGCCAGACATTGGCTATACACACTCTTATTTAAGAAAATATACCCAATCAACATTGGCACATAATACCGTTACCGTAAATAATAGTAATATGTTAGTAAATGGAGACTCTGAAGATAGTGGTGCAATTACCCTTTACAAAGAAGGTGATGTTGTTTCTGTAATGTCTGCAAGCAACGAAAAGGCGTATGATGGTGTTGATGTTTACGAGCGTGATGTTGTAACGGTTCAATTACCAAATGGCGGAATGTATAATCTAGACCTTTTTAATGTAGAAGGTGGCACAAGGCACGAATATGCAATAAACGGACCTTTTTACAGAGGTACAACTGCAACAAGTAGTAAAAAACTTACTTACTATAATGACACCTTGCTTCCTGTTGGAACAACGTATGAAGAGCCACAATCAGAAGCCGAGTTTGGTACCAATTCTGCTAACGATTACTATGCATACATGTATGTAAAAGATGTATCAAAAACTGATACTGAAAACGAAAATGTTTCCGTAACATTTGACACTGGTAACAATCAATTAAAGGTTACAAACCTTACCGATGGCAACAACGAATTGTTTTTAGGAAACGCATATTCACTTGAAGTGTTGCGAAAAACAGATAAAAATCGTGACAATGCAGATGCAGTTAAAAACTTTTTTGCTCCAAAAATGGTATTAAGACGCGATGGGGAAAATCTTACATCTAATTTTGTAACGCTCATTGAGTCGGACAGCAAAAAAGCAAACTCTGTTGAGTACACAAAAACAGAAAACGGTGGCACTGTTGTGATAGATTTTGGTAGCTTTACCGATACCATTTATTTTTCACAAACAAATACACTAAACATTAATGGCGAAGTTCATAACGGAAAAATTGCATTTTTACGCCAAGAAAATGGTGTAGCAGTACATTTTGAAGTTATTGGGCATGAAACTACGGTACCTATTTTAAAAACCTATAGAATTGCACTTGGAGACGATATAAATGGTTTTGAAGTAGCCTCTGTTGAAGGAATTGATAATGCAGAAAACATTACCATAATACACGCAGATGGAACAAAAAATACGTATCAAATAGTTTCAATGCATAAACAAGGAAATTCATATTTTGTAAACATTGGTTCAATGGAAACAGGCTTTACGTACAATAATACAACGTACAAACAAGACTTTTTTCCATCTAACGATTGGACAGGCTCTAGCCTTGCACCAATTGCAACACTAATAACCAATAAATAAGGAGGCAGAACTATGAAAAAGTATTTATTTTTATTAATTTTGGCATTGGGATGCTTTATGGCATGTGACCATCTTGCAATGGTAGACCCAACGGTTGCATTTCCAGAAGCTCCTGGTGTAAATACTGGTGGCGATAACGGTGGAATCATAAGCCCAGTGGGTTCTTTAATTACAATGAAAGATGTACATGGTGGAACCTTTAGTATGGGAATTCTAGCTGGAAGCCTTCCTGAAGATGCACAAAAATATCATGTAGGTGATGAGGCTCCTGTACGCACTGTTACCGTAAGTGATTTTATTATGGGAGAAACAGAAGTAACCCAAGCACAATGGCATGCTGTAATGGGTGCAGAAAAAATGCCAAATAGTGACGGTAGCACTGTACCTAGTTTTAATACTGGCAAAGGGGATAATTACCCTGTATATAATATTTCATGGTATGATGCAATTCGTTTTTGTAATGGTTTAAGTGCACGTGAAGGCTTAGAAGCAGTATATACATTAGCTGATGGAACAGCTCTAACGGCTACTACAACACGCACTGCTATAGAGGCAGCAGGTATTACATACGACAATAGCAAAAATGGGTACCGATTACCAACCGAAGCAGAATGGGAATATGCCGCAGGCGGTGGTGCCACTGGTACTGCACGAACTATTTTTTCAGGAACAAGTAGTACAAGTAAAACAGATATTGCAGAATATGCATGGTTCCACTCTGGCGAGACAGCTCCTACTTCTACAGATATTGTAAAAGGAACAACACCAAGAAAACCAAACCGATTGGGACTTTACGACATGAGCGGAAACGTTGCCGAATGGTGTTGGGATGAATACGCTACATATGCAGGAGATAATCTACCAAACCCTGCACATGGTACTTATACTGGTGGAACAGAAAGCAAACGTGTATACCGTGGTGGATGGTATAACGAAGGTTGGGATGAATCGTTAATTCATATGCGATACTCAGAGGTAACAAGGGTTAGAACAAGTTATCTTTCACGTATAGGTTTCCGTGTAGTACGTACCTTAGAAATAGAAGGCAGCGACAACACAGGCGGTAACAATGTAATAACAATGGCAGACATCGCTCTTACTGCAGTAAACACTTCTATTGCAACAAGTGGTGTAAAAATGCCATCAATAACAATACCTGCAAACTTTGCAGATACAACTATTGCTATTGAAGCAAATACCTTTGCATTCCATGCAGACGACAATACTGCGGCTGAACAATCTGTGGCTTTAAGGAATCAAGTTACAACATCCTTTAATAGTGCAACAAAACCAACAGGTGTTGTTCTAGATACAGTTACAATTGCAACAGTAAATAAAAGCACTGCAAAAATTACTATAAAAGTAAAAGCTGATACTGGCTATGCGTTTGCAAGTGGATTTGATACTGAAGTTGTAATTACATTACAAGGTACGGCAGACCTTTTTGATGAACAAACTGAAATTACAATGGCAGATATTATGCTTGCAGCAGTAAATACACCAGTTGCAACAAGTGGCGTAAAAATGCCATCAATAACAATACCTGCAAGCTTTGTAGATACAACTATTTCTCTTAATGCGGG
Source organism: uncultured Treponemataceae bacterium (assembly GCA_964622185.1). Lineage (GTDB taxonomy): Bacteria > Spirochaetota > Spirochaetia > Treponematales > Treponemataceae > CAYJFX01. The sequence goes on along the minus strand of CAZUPJ010000041.1, from coordinate 6,965 downwards.
TGATATTGCATTCGACAGTAGCGATGACACACAGTCTGAACAACTTACAGCATTAGTAGCACAAGTAGCAACTTCTATAACAAACGCAACAAAACCAGCAGGTGTTGAACTCGATGGTGCAGTTGTAGTGGCAATTGCAAATAGCAAAAGTGCGACAATAACAATAAAAATAAAGGCAGCCGATGGTTATAAGTTTGCCGATGCTTTTACTGACAGAGACATTGTTGTAACACTAAACAGTACCACAGACATTTTTGCAACCTCTGGTGGTAATAACGGTGGAACAGATCCTGTGGCCTCTATTATCAAAGTGAAGCAAGTAGCAGGCGGAAGCTTTAAGCGAGCAAACGATGGAACAAGTGATCCTGCAACAGCAAGTGCAACACATACTGTTACCGTAGATAGTTTTTACATGGGAGAAACAGAAGTAACTCAAGCACAGTGGAAAGCTGTAATGAGTGAAGGTGTAAATGACGGGAATTTTGACGGAACTTGGGAAGACAATGTTGCAATGTATCATGTAACATGGGACGATGCAATTCGTTTTTGTAACGTATTAAGTATAAAAGAAAACTTAGAGCCTGTTTATACACTAGCTGATGGAACAGCCCTAATGGCTACTACAACACGCAAAAGCATCGAAGAGACAGGAGTTCTTTTTGACCATAGTAAAAATGGATACCGTTTACCAACAGAAGCAGAATGGGAATATGCCGCAGGTGGTGGTTCTGGAACAAGAACAGATTTAGCAGGAGTTTTATCAACAGCATCAGACGTAAATGATTATGTAATCTATACTGATAATTCAGGTGGTAAGGTAAATACCGTAAAAACTAAAAAGGCAAATCAGTTAAAGCTTTATGATATGAGCGGTAACGTTGCCGAATGGTGTTGGGATGGTCGTGCAGATTATGGAACAGAAGATGTTAATAATCCTACAGGAGAAAATCCAAAAGGGTATGATACAGATGATAGCGTTGGGCGTGTAGTTAGAGGTGGAGACTTTGAAAATTCACTTGAGACCAGTAGAGTATATGAACGACGCTCTTATAGAAATCGTGGTACGGGAACATCTTTAGACTTTAACGGCTTCCGTGTTGTTCGTGCAAAAGATTCTAAATGGGTAGACGGCGAAGGAGAAGGCAGCACTGGTGGTGAAACTAACAATGTAACAGTAACCTTTAAAGCAAATGGCGGTACTGGTAGTGATGCAACACAAACTATTGAATCTAATAAAGCTACAGCTTTAACTGCAAACACTTTTACAAGAAGCGGTTATACATTTAAGGGTTGGACCTCAACTGAGGGTAGTACTGTTATAAGTTATACTGATAGTGCAGAAATAACTATTACAGTAAATACAACTCTGTATGCAGTTTGGGAACAAAATGTTACTGAAATTTCAATGGCAGCCATTACACTTGATGCAACAACAGCTACAACAGCAGGCACAACAGTAAAAATGCCAGCAATAACAATACCCTCAAGCTTTGCAGATACAACTATTGCGATTGATGCAACTAACTTTGGATTCCATTCGAGCGATGATACTGTTGAGAAAAAAACTGCAGCCCTAACAGCTCAAGTGGCAAGTTCTCTTTCAGCAGTTGCAAAACCTACAGGAGTAGAAAGTCTTAGTTCTACTGTTACAATAACAGGCTCTACAACGGCAGAAATAACTATTAAAGCTACCGCAACAACTGGCTATGTTTTTGATGCAGCAAGTAAGGTAACAGAAAAAACAGCAAAAGTAACGCTAAATGCTACCACAGATATTTTTGGTGAGCTAAAAGGTATCACAATGGGAGCTATTACTCTTAATGCAACAACAGCTACAGAGGCAGGTACAAAAGTAAAAATGCCAGCAATAACAATAGGTGAAACCTTTGCAGACGTACCACTTACTATTAGTGCAGGAGAGATAGCCTTTGCAGATGCAGATAATACCTTTGCTCAAAAAAAGACAGCTTTAGAAGCACAAATTACAACAAGCCTTTCAGGCACACTCCCAACAGGTGTCGAACTTGTAAGTGTGACAGCTTCTGTATCAACTGCTGATACTGCAACAGTAACGGTAACAATAAATGCAAAAACTGGTTACAAATTTGCAGACAGCTTTACCGATAGAGAAACGGTAATTACGCTAAACACTAAAGGTGACTTTTCAATGTTGCATGCGTTGCCTGTAACAGGTGGAAGTTTTAGTATGGGGATTGATTCTACTCCTGAAGACATGCAGGACAGTTATTTAAATGGAGATGAAAAACCTGTTCAATCAGTTACTGTAAACGATTTTTACATGGGTGAAACAGAGGTAACACAAAAACAATGGTATGAAGTAATGACAGATGTTACTGACAATGGTGCCCCTATTGATAAAAGTACTTTGGATAAAGGACAAGGGGATGATTTCCCCATGTATATGGTAACATGGCATCATGCTCTTCGTTTTTGTAACCAACTAAGTATTAATGAAGGTTTAGACCCTGTATATACTTTTACAACTTCAAATTCAACTCTAAATAAGAACTCGGGACGTTCTGCTATTGAAGCTGGCGTTCAAGCTGATTTTACAAAGAATGGGTATCGTTTACCAACCGAAGCAGAATGGGAGTTTGCAGCAGGTGGTGGTGCAATTGGTGCTGAAAGAACTCATTTTGCAGGAACAAGTACAGTAGGACAACAATCAAAGTATGCAGTGTATGGTTCTAGCGAAGATAACAGTACTACAGTTAAGTCAAAGCTAGCGAACAAACTAGGTTTATACGATATGAGTGGTAATATACTTGAATGGTGTTGGGATGAGTATGCCACATACCCATTAGAGAACACACCAGATACAGAAACTAGTACTTATGTGCATGGCACAACTGAGGTTGTAGCTAGAGGTGGTTGGTATAGTGATGGATGGGATGAATGCCTTATTTATACACGCCAAAAGTATAGTCCTCGTGGGGGTAATACTCCTAATAAATATTTAGGCTTCCGTGTTGTGCGTTCTGCAGTTGAGTAAAAAATGTTTAAAGTAGAGCATGACATAAAAAAAACATGCTCTACTTTTTTCACAAACTAACAGATTGTAACAATGGATTCTCTATAAATGTTCTTATATAAAAAACGGTGGTATGCCGTGAATACTAACAGGTAAAAAGGTATAAGGAAAAATTTAAATGATTTGTAAAAAATCACATGGTATTGTATTCTCTCTAATGATATTGCTTTTAGCATTACTCGTTTCATGTCCTAGCCCCTATGAAACACCTACCACTGGTGGAAACGAAAACGGCGGTGGAACTGACAATAATGGAAACGGTGGCGACGAAGGAAATAATGGAAACAACGGTGGAACAGATATTCCAAGTGTAGAAACAAAAGATATCATTTTTGCAACAGGCAAAAGTATCGTAATAACAAACACGACTGAAACCTTTACCGTAGATGGGAACGTAACCGAAGCCTTTTGGAACAGTGCAGTCCCAATGGATAATTTTACCATTCAAGCAAGTGTAGAAACTCCTGCATCAAGCACTATAGGAAAAATGGCGTATGGTACAGATGGCTTGTATGTAGCCTTTACTGGTACCTTTGCCGAAAATACAGGACCTGTTTCTTACGAGGGGCTTTCAGTACATATTTCTTTTGATACAGGACTTGGGCAAAATGCTACAGGCTATACGGCAATAATTCCACTTACGCAAAATGCAAATGAAGAAATATCAATTGCCCATAACGCAGCCCCAAATGTAAGTGCGTTAAGCTCCGGTAAATATACAAAAAAAGCAGTAGTATCTAACAGCACTTTTTCTGCAGAAATGAAAATTCCCTATAGTTCAATCGGGGTTTCAAATCTAGATTCAATAAAAAATATAAAAATAAACGTAATGCGTTTTAGACCCTTTGCAGAAGGCATAAGCACTTGGGCACCAACAAAGGGTGTGTATTACCAACAAGACTTACCAACCGTAGCTGCAGATGGAACAATAACAGAAAAAACAGCGTATGACCTCCATACGTTTAATATAAGAGATTGTTTTATGGGCGATGTATACATTACCCCAAATGAAGAATACTTAACACCAAGCAAAGCTGAAATTCTTGTAAAAGAACCTTCCATGCTTGGCTTTTCACTTAGCCATGAATTTATTACCAAAGCAAATAGTTATAAAGTTGAAATGTTTGACGTTTTTGGAACACCAATGCCAATAACATTGAGTAATAGCATAAAAAATGCAGACACTTTTTCTTCTAATCTAACACATAACGCTTTACAAAATACAGGATTATATAAAATTCGTCTTATTAGTGAAAGTGCAAATGAAAAAAAGATTTTCGATATAGTGTTTGAAAGGGAAAATATTATCGCTATTGCAAGTAAGATGCAGCTAGAAAATGTGCGATTACCAGAAAATACTATTAAAGTTGAACATACAAATGCAAGTGCCGATGTTAGTGCAATACTTGCCTATATTCCAAAACAAGTTGGTTTTATGTTTGTGGGCGACCCAGAAGCAAGTTCAGAATCCCCCTCAATAAACCTTTTTAATTTTAGTGAAAACGATCCTTACAAAATAACTAGTAAGGCAAATGCTTCTGTTTCCTACCCTCAAAGTAGTGGAACGTATGCAAACAATGGAAAAGATACTTATACCGTTAATGGGCAAACGGTTGAATATCCCTATTACAAAGATGCACAAGGAAAAAAATATTACTTTGATGCAATGCTTGACACCTTTCAAAGAGATTTAGCTATTAAAAAAACAAAAGCACTTTCAACTTCTGATTACCTAGGTACAGCACGTTTATTGCACGCTTTTTCTGTAGCCTACGAAACCTACGCACCAGTGCACGACCGAGAATGGTTAAATTACTTAGTAGAAAGTGTAGAAGGAGACGCAAATCCGTATTGGGGCGGTATGTGGTATAGATGGTGGCAAGCAGACTTAGGTGCAAACTATCTAGGTAGCTTAGTAGAATCTTTTAATAACATTGCAAGTACAGATGCCTTTGAAGTTCTTTCTAATGAAGTTGGTATAAATGTGCGTGAAAAAGTGCTAGCAATGTTTGAAGATTCAATGAAATATATAGACGAGTATCCTAATCTTAATCACAATATGGATTTTAATATTTGGAACGGTAAAATTCTTTTGGCAGAAGCCTTAGATAATCCCGATTTTGTGCATCAAACACTTGAACGCATAGAAAAATTTATACAAGAAGGCTTTTTGTTCGACGGTGGATGGAAAGAAATATCTGTATCTTACCATAATCAAAGTGTTGAAGGCATAGATGAAGCAAGTGCTTTACTCGATGGATACTCAGACCCCGATGGCTACGAATCCCCACGCACGGGCACTCACATCGATGACTTAGACATCGATAAGCTTTTCCCCTCAATTGGGGCTGCTATGTCTTTTAACGGAAAATTAGTGTATCCTGATAAATCCTATGTTCCAATTGGCGACACATGGGCATATGAAAACTATGGCGGTAGCAATGCCTTTTTTGATTCTTTATTATTGCCAGCCTCTCAAATTGCACGCATAACAAAAGAATACGATAATAAAAAAAATCAAGTGTATTTGATGGCAGCACCAAAATATGGGCATAATCAATACGATTCTCTTAATATGGTGCTTCATGCAAATGGCGAAGAACTTTTGCCCGATATTGGCTACACGCATTCTTATTTGCGTGCATGGTCACAATCTACACTTTCTCATAATACTGTCACTGTTGATAGGCAAGATATGAATGTTGACGGTGTAGCAGAAGATAGCGGCTCTATTACCCTTTTTAAAGATGGTAGTACGGTTTCTTTAATGTCTGCAAGTAACCCAAAAGCATACTCTAGTGCCGATGAATATGAGAGAAATATGTTTACGGTGACTATACCAAATGGTTCTATTTACGTACTCGACATATTTAATGTTGAAGGTGGCTCTAGGCATGAATATTCGCTAAACGGTCCATTTTTAAGTGGTACAACAGCAACAAGTAGCAAAACAATGGCAGACTATAACAATTCTTTATTTGATGTAGGCACAACGTTTGAATATCCAACATCCGAAAATAGCAAAGGTACAAATAATGCAAATGATTATTATGCCTACATGTATATTACCGATGTAGATTATGTGGATACAAATAATACAGATGTTACCATAACTTTTGATACAACAAATGCCAATAAAAACACCCAAATGAAGGTAACAAACCTTACAAAAGGCAATAACAAGCTATTTTTAGGGGATGCCTTTTCATTGCAAACCCTCAGAACAGGTAGCAAAAGCGATGACAAAAATAATATTTTAGAAAAAGATAAAGCCCCTAAAATGGTTTTACGCCGCGATGGTAATAATCTACAATCAAAATTTGTAACCCTTATTGAACCAGACAGTATAAAAGCAAATTCTGTTAGCTATGATGAAAATGGTAGTGGCGGAACAATTAGACTATCATTTAGCGGTTTTACCGATACCATTTACTATTCAAACAGTAATACAATCACTGTGGATGGAACGACACACAATGCCCGTTTTGCTTTTAAAAGAGAATATACACGTACAAGGCAAGCTAACCATTTTGAAATAATTGGTAAAAATACTGCAGGTGATGTTTTTAAATCATTTAGAAAAGCAAATGGAGACCCCATCAACGGTTTTGAAATTGCAAACACGAGTAAAACCGCTTTATATGGAATGAAAAATATAACCATTACCCATCCTAACGGAACTCGAAACACATACCAAATCACGGCAATGGAAAATGCCAGTACTTCTGTGTATATCGATATTGGTACAATGGACACTGGTTTTACTTTTGCAGAAAATGTGTATAAACAAAATTTTTTCCCTCTTAACAACTGGTCTAACCAAGGGCTTAGTCCAAGTGCAATATTTAATTAAGGACAAAAAATGACAGGATTAACATCAGTAACATTTAGACAATTAACGGTAGAACAAATA
>CAZUPJ010000040.1:2548-9903 GCA_964622185.1 uncultured Treponemataceae bacterium | reverse complement strand
TAAGAACTTCAGAATCGTTTACTAAAAGAGCCTCAGTAAAATATGAAATACTTTCTCTTGTCATATCAAGACTTGCATAACTTAAGCCCAAATACTCGTATATATCTATTGCATTATACCCGTTATTCAGTGCACTATGCAAGTATTTTATTGCCAAATCTGAGTAAAAATAGTAGGCAGAAAGTCTATTTTTATGAAAATATGCCTTACCCAGCACATATTCAATTTGAGGTTTTACGGTAGCTCTTGCACCAAGTAGTGCAATTCTCAAGGTATTTATTGCTTCATCAATATATCGATGTACATCCTCAGAAGCCGTGCTGGCTAACGCAAGATAAAAGGCTGAATACCCATGATATGCAAGTGCTGAATTATTAAATGGTTGATCCAAAAGAATTTCTAAGGAATAATCATACGTTGCACTATAATCCTCTAAAGTCCATAGGTTTCCTAACTTATTAAAATCAGGTGCATCGGCTAGTTGATTTTTTATAAAAACGGACAAGAAAACAACACTCACTATAGTAATAATACTAATCAGAACTAAAAAAGTTGCCTTCTTTATGTTGATTTTTCTACGTACATAACTATGACCTTTTAGTCCATTATCAGAATAAGCTTTATTATGTGAGGCGTTATTAAACATTCGCCTTTTTACATTGATTTTCATAGCATCCATAATATAAAAAAACAGAAGAGACGATAAGCCGGATTCTGTTTAGTAAACCTTTATTTAAAGATTTACCGTTGTAACCATCTATCTCAAACATACATTACTCTATGTCTCTAGCAGTCTACCCATAACAATTGAGTCGGACACTCTGTTACTACTTAACCTTGCTCCAGATGAGGTTTACATTTCAATATTTGTTACCAAATATTAGGTGAGCTCTTACCTCACCGTTTCACCCTTACCATCTTACGATGGCGGTATACTTTCTGTTGCACTATCTGTTACACGAAAAAATCATGCACCCGGTCATTAACCGGCATCCTATCCGATGGAGCCCGGACTTTCCTCGACTATTGTCGCGGTTACATCTCTTCTGTATTAATTATCTTCAAAATCCATTTCAGATAAAGTTCTTGAAGAAGATGCAGCTCTTGGATCTTCTTCTTCGTCGTCAGACTCATCTTCTCCAAAATCGTCCTCATCAAATCCTTCTAAACTTCCTGCATCATCAAGTTGGAAGAAATCACTTTCGCCATCTTCTGGTTCTTGATAAAACAATATTCTGCTACAGTACGGACAAAAGTGAATTTGTTCTCCACTATGTACTTCATTGGCAAATTGAGAAGGTAAAATCATATGACAGCCTTCACATACATTTCCTTTTACAGCAACAATACCAGTCTGTTTATTTTTTATAATTCTTTCAAATTTGAAAACAATTTCAGGATCAATGCCTGTAACAACTTTATCCTCATCTTTTTCAAGCTTTTCAAGCTGTTTACGCATATTGGATATTTCTTTTTCTAATTGTTCCTTACCTTCATTTAATTCGCTTTCTTGACTTTTTATTAGCTGTTCATCTTGTTGTAAATTATCATTTAATTCAGCCAATGTCTTTTCTTCTCTATGAAGATCCTTTCTTACGGCTTGCTCAAGATCGGTTGAATCTTTTATTGCTTTCTCTAGCACTTCATACTCACGATGCGTAGAAATACTTTCCATGTTTTTTTCACCCATTTCGCGCGCAGACTCGGCCTCAGCAAGATTAGCTTTTAACTTCAATACTTTAGCACGAACTTCTTCATATTCGGTATTCTTTACTATAAATTCTTTCTTTAATCGCGAAAGAAGTTCATCTTGCACAGAAAGTTTTTTTGGAGATTCTTCAATTTCATGCTCAATTGAATATTTTTCCGCTAAAATATCTTGCAACGTTTTTAATTTTTCAAAAATATCAGTCATACTTAACCCTATCCTTATCTACTTACTACTTTATACACTATTTCTGATTAATTGTCTATATAATCTCGTAAACCACTTGCTCTTCTCGGATGTCGTAAACGGCGCAGTGCTTTTGCTTCAATCTGTCTAATTCTTTCTCTTGTAACATCAAAATATAGACCAACTTCTTCGAGTGTCAAAGAATATCCATCTTTAAAACCAAAGCGCATTTCTAATACTTCTTGTTCACGAACAGGTAATGTTGATAAAACACTTTGAACCTGTTCTTTTAAAAGAATATACGATGTTCTTGAAGATGGATTTTCAACTTCTTTATCTTCAATAAAGTCACCCAATAAAGAATCTTCTTCTTCTCCAACTGGTTGATCAATTGAAACAGGCTCACGTGCAACATTATTTACCGTTTTAACCCTAGAAACTGGCCAACCTAATTGTTCTGCTACCTCTTCATCAGTAGGTTCACGTCCTAATCGTTGCAAAAGTTGGCGAGATTCACGAACAACCTTATTAATATTTTCAATCATATGCACAGGAACACGAATAGTTCTTGCTTGATCTGAAATACTTCTCGTAATTGCTTGTCGGATCCACCATGTTGCATATGTTGAAAACTTAAATCCTTTACAATATTCAAATTTTTCAACTGCTTTAATTAACCCGATATTTCCTTCTTGAATAAGGTCAAAAAGTTGCAAGCCTCTGTTGGTGTATTTTTTTGCGATAGAAACAACAAGTCGGAGGTTAGCATTTATAAGCTTATTTTTCGCCTCTTCCATCATTTTTCGACCAGTATCAATCTCTTGAGTCATTGCGAGAATTTCTTGAACATTATTTTCAAATTCATATTCAAGTTTACGAAGTTTTCGATCAATTTTTTGAATTTGTGTATATACTTCTCTTATTTCATCAGATGTCATTCCCAACTCTTCTTCAAGTTGTGTACGCTCTGATTTAATTGCAAGCCTTTTTCCTAAATTTCGTAAACCTGAAAAATCGGCAACTCTGAGTTCTTTTGCTTTCCGCTCTTGCCTTTGTTTAAACTCAGCGATTCGCACCTTTGCCTCAATAAAACGTTGTGAAAATCGTTCTATTTCTTCAGACTTTATATCAATATTCTGCAACTGTTTAAGAATTTTTGTTCTAAGTCCATTAAGCGTTTTATCTTCAAAAATATTTTTTGAAGGATCTGCATCATATAATTGTTTTTTTAAGTGAGAATACTGTTTCATATCAGAAAGAATTGGTTTCAAATGCTCTCCATATGCCAGTTTTAAGCGTCTTTTTTCAGACATTTCCTCATTAATTTCCTTTCGAGGACGTCCCGTTTCATTTATATCTATTCGTGTGTAAGCCTTTAGAGCTAAAGCATAAAATTCGGGAATCATCATTCCAGAACGTTTAATAACATCTTTAATGATATTTTCTCCGCTTTCCATTTTCTTTGCCAACACAACTTCTTGTTCAGCTGTTAAAAGATGTTCTTTACCTATTTCTCGCAAATAAAGCCGTATTGGGTCATCACTTTTAGCATCTTTTTCATTATAAACGAGTTTTTTTCTTTCAGAAATTTTTTCTTTTACGTCATCAATTATTTCGCTTTCTTCATCAACTTCTGAATCGAGTCCTTCTTTTAAATCATCTTCATTGTCAAAAAAAGCATCTTCTTCAAGTAATTGTATTTGATTTTGCTGTAAAAGAATCAATACATCTTCCATTTTACTGGAATTAATTAAATCAGGTGGTAAAAAATTATTAACATCATCCCAGTTAATTGTTTTCTTTTCTGTACCATGCTCAATAAGCCTAATAACGGCCGGGTCTAATACTACCGGTTGCTCTTGATCCGACATCAATGCCCCTTATAAATTATTTAATTCAAAATCAATGTTCATTTTTTCACTTATTAGTGAATCAAGAAGTTGGTTATCCTCAAGTGTATCAGAATGTGCTTGTCGCATTTTATTTACGAGTCTTTCACGCTTTCTGATTAAACTTTTACGCTTTAGCATTTTTATACTGCCTTCGATTAATTGCTCGGAGTTTTGGGCGAATTCGCCAGAAGTGATTGCTTGTGTCACTATTTTTTTTACATCCTCACTACAACGCGACAGAATACTATCAGAGCTAACTGCTCCTTCTCTAAAGCACTCTTCAAGTGTAATAAACATTTCCTTAGCTAAAATGCTTTCAAAATCATCAACGGATAACGATGAACGCACAATTGGAAAAAAATCAAAGTTTGCGACTACTGCAAGTAATGCTCGTAGTTCTGCATCTGGTTTTAACACTCCTTGAACTTTCTTTTCTCTTGCACTGGGTGAATATTCCAATTTTTGTTTGGCAGATCCTCGGTTTTTATAGTCTTCCTTTACAACATCAATATTAATGTTTAAGGTTTGGCTTAAATATTCAATACACGATTCTCTGTGAATGTCTGATTGCAGTGCATCTAGATATGGAAAATAGGCTAAACATATTCTTGTTTTGCCCTCCGGCGTGTTCACCGAGTATTGATGCATAAAATTAGACAATAAATATTCATTATCTAATATAATACAATCTCTATAATTTGTCAAGTTTTCGGCACCAAAATTTAGTAAAATTTCTGCAGGATCTTTGCCATTTTTTAGATGTATTATTTTTACAGAAATATCATTTTTCCTACACAATAGTATTGACTTGAAGGTTGCCTCTTGTCCCGCTTTGTCTGAATCAAAAGAAAGGTAAAAGGTGTCGCAAAACGAACGAAGCAAGTGAATTTGATCTTCAGTTAACGCTGTTCCTAAAGGAGCAACCGCATTTTTAACTCCCGCTTGATGATATGCTATAACATCCATATAGCCTTCACAAATTATTACACATTTTTCACTTCTAATATGCTGTTTTGCTAAATGAAAGGCGTAGAGAGTTTCCCTTTTTTTATACTGTGGCAACTCTCCTGAATTTAAATATTTAGGCCCTTCTCCTTCTAAGATGCGCCCTCCAAACGCTATCGTTTTTCCATGGCGGTTGCAAATAGGAAACATTAATCTATGTGAAAAAAATGAAATACTAGGATATTTTTTTGAAAAAAGACCTGAACCACTTAAAAAAGTTTCACTATATTTTTTTTCAGACAAAAATTTTTTTAACCAATATCTATCTTTTGGAGAATATCCAAGTTGAAACTGTTCAATTGTTTCACTTGATATTCCGCGTTCTTTTAAATATTCCAGCGTTTTTTTTCCCATGTCGGAGGATGTTAATAAGTAATTATACGTACCACTTATCCTTCCGTATAACTCAATATAATCATCTTTTAACGTATTATGAGGTATTTGCGGTGTGTAACTGCCATCATATACAACAGTAATGCCAGCTTTTTTTGACAAGGCTAAAGCTGCTTCTTGAAAACTTACTTTTTCAATACTTTTGTAGAATTGAATTAACCCTCCACCTTCATGACACCCAAAACAATGATACAAATTTTTATCTGGTGACACTTTAAATGAGGGAGTTTTTTCATTATGAATAGGACAACAACCCCAATAGTCAGTCCCCCTTTTTTCAAGCTTAGTGTACTCACTAACAAGAGTTGGCATATCTATTCGAGCATTTATTTCATCAAGAGTTTGAGTTGAAATCAGCGCCATTAATATGCAGCACCCTTTGTTTGAATACTTATTCCAGCTTCTATGTGATCATCAAAATCACTTGTAAAAATATGGTTACCTATAGCTGGGTCAATCAACCTAAAATAATAATAATTTGTATCTGCTGGATTTGCGGCAGCATTTAATGCAACCATCCCAGGATTTGAAATTGGAGTCGGTGTTAAGCCCGCCCACTTATACGTATTATATGGACTGTCAATGTCTGTATCATCATACGTAATAATTTCGGGATGTGGACGATCTAGTATCTCAGTTATTACATACACAAGTGTTGCACATGAATATAAACCTATATTGTGCTCAAGTCTATTTTCAAACACACTAGCAATAATCGGGGCTTCGTCTGCTACTCTATATTCTCTTTCAACAATTGATGCAAGTATAAGAGTTTGAAAAAGTTCTTCTGCATTAAGGTTTTCTAACAAACTTATTTCTGAAATTTTATTATAAAAATTTGATGCCATAATTCTAATAACATCAACACCAGACATATCAGGATCAAAATTATACGTATCGGGGAAAAGATAGCCTTCAAAATTTGTTGAAGGTATGTTAAATTCTGCCAGCAAAGTTTCATTTTTAGATGCTTCAATAAAATCTGTTAAAGTAGTAACTTCGTTTAACTCAAGAAGACGCCCAATTTGACTAACGGTAAGTCCTTCAGGAATACTTACACGAATTGATTCAAAGCGACCCGATTCAAAAATCTTGGACAACTCTTGCACAGACATTGCTCCTGAAACATCGAATATGCCTGCTTGAAGATTAGTGCTATGAATTCGCCCGTATAAATAAAAGATATGACCAAGGCGTATAATACCTTGATCTTCTAAGTCATTTGCAACTGTTCTGAGTGTTGCTCCTGATTGCACTTTAAACTTTATTTCAACTGCAGATGTGCTAATGGGTGTTAATAAATAGTTGTATATGGCAATACCACCGACAATTGCCAAAAACGTAATAATACTCATAACAAGGAAAATTGTTCTAATGTTATTTTTCATTCAAAAATATCTCCGCTTCTTCTATTGTCATATTACTGTATATATGATTTTCAAAATAAGAATAAATGCATTCAAGTTCAACAGGTACTTCACTCTTTCTAAAAAATTTTACTAAATTTTTTACGTCTTCAAAAGTAAAATCATATTGTAAATTGCTCATAAAGTAATTTCTTGACCTTCAATGGCTAAGTGAACTCTAACATCGCCATTACAAACATTATTAGAATACCATTGAGCTTGCTTTAGAATTGTGTGTAATTTTTTATCGCTATATGTAGGCTCATGATGAAACAAATAGAGGTGCCTTATCTTAAAAAGATGTGCAAAGTCAATGGCATAGCAAAAAGCAGAATGCCCCCAATTTTCCTTTTGCAAGGCATCATCAACAGTATATTGTGAATCTAATACAAGCACATCTGCATCGCCAAAAAAATTATCAGCTTCAATTGTTCGCTGAAAATCTGTTTGCTGTAGTTCAACATCTGTAGCGTGTATAAATTTTTTACCATTTTCAACAATTGAATATGCAAAGGAAGAACCAGGATGAAACATTTTTTTACACATAACATGCGCATTGCCTATAGTAAATTCTTCGTACTCTTTTATTACATTATAAAAAATATTCTTTGTAAAGGCTTCAATAGGCACAGGAAAATATGGTTGTGACATTTGTTTCGCTAGTAATTGAGCGGTTTCCTCTGATGTTGAATAAATATTCAGTGTTGTTGTAGGATTATAGGCCGGATCAAAAAAAGGTAATCCTTGTATGTGATCCCAGTGAAA
>CAZUPJ010000040.1:0-2538 GCA_964622185.1 uncultured Treponemataceae bacterium | reverse complement strand
AAGTAAATTAAATGTATTATGAGAAGTGCCCGCATATTTCTTTCCACAAACGCGAATACCAGTTCCTGCATCAATAACAATTTTCTCACCATCATCTAAAACAACTTCAACACACGCAGAATTTCCTCCTACAGTACCAAATAAATCGGAAGAAAGATTCGCTATAAAACGTTGCTTTGCATCTTCAGATTGTATGTCTTTTTCTGTAATTTGAGAAACGACTGCAGAAATTTTTGACTGTATTTGCTCTGAGCTTAATGGTGCCGCAAGAGAACCTCTTACACCGAAAAAGTTTACCCTCATTATTCTGAATCCTCCCCCATATTACCTGTTACTCGTAAAGGATTATTATCCCTATAACTACACATTCTATCATAAATTTCGTCTTTTTTCAATAAAGGACCAAAATTTATTCCAGGACAACTTCCACTTTCATTATTCCATCTATCTTTGCTTTCCAACAAAAATGTCCAAAATGGATATGTTGAACACTGTATGGGTCGTGCACTATATGCAATGCAACCTTCATTCCAAAATATACAATCAAAATTTGTTTTTTCTTGCAAACAAAGAACATCTGTTCCATCATGGTATGGCACAATTCTACAATAACTTTTTATAAAATCTGACTCTGTAACGTTAAACGCTTTAGCAAGCGTAGAAAGATCAACTTGAGACAAGTAAACATACCCTGGCTCATGTCTACAACAACAGGAACATTGCTTACAAGAGAAATTTAAACCTTGATCAAAAAAATTTGAACTCACAGCTAACCTATAAAAAAAAAGAGGTATCAGTTTAACCAGATACCTCTTTGGGGAGAGAAGGATTCGAACCTTCGAAGGCGGAGCCAACAGATTTACAGTCTGCCCCCTTTGACCACTCGGGAACCTCCCCATAAAAAACGACAAAATATTGTCAGTTCTAGCCAACTCAGGGATTCGAACCCTGGACCCCGAGATTACAAATCACGTGCTCTGGCCAGCTGAGCTAAGTTGGCGTAACTTCAAATATAATACACGATTCAAAAAAAAAGGTCAAGTAGTTATACCAGATTTTTTCAAAAATTATGCATTAAAAAGAGGTATGTATTTCTCTTTTATAATGTTATCCCATGAATATACATTTTTTATATATTTCGCACTGTATGAAATCATAGAATTAAAACAGTCAGGGTTTTCAGTTTTTCTATCAATAAGGCCAATTAGCATATCAGCCAAAACACTTGGATCATTTTTTTTATATAAAAATCCTGTTTTTTCATGTATTATTTTATTTAACCCACCCGATGCATGTGCAACTGGAATAGTCCCATAAATTTGTCCAATAAAATCTTGCAAACCACATGGCTCAAAGAAACTGGGTAGAACTAAAAAATCACTTGCAGCTATACAAAGGCGAGATAAAGACTTGTCATAACCTTGAAAGTATATATATTTACCGAGAAATGTTTTTGCTAAAGTACAATTTGTTTCTTCTAAATCTTTTGTTCCTTGTCCTATCACTATAAAGTATGCGTTTTTACGTTTTTCCATTACAATTTTTGCAGCTTCTACCAAGACATCAACACCTTTTTGATGAACAAGCCGTCCGTGAAATGAGAAATATACTGGCACCTCTTTTTTGTCGCAATCTACAGTGCTACTCAAAACACCAAACTGAAAAACCCTGTCAATTTTTTTTTCTTCAACACATGTGTGCATTTTATTATATTTCTCTAGGAAAACCTTTCTACAATCGTATTTCCCCTTAAGCTCGCCATTAAGAGGATTAAAGACAAAGGGCAATGTGGACACAGCTATATCAACAGGATTATAGTGCTCGTAATCGATTCCATTTGTTATGCCAACTATTTTAAAATTTCTTGAATAGAACTCTTTACTTATGTCGCTACAAAACTCATTATCAGAATCGAGAAGTTCTTCTGCGTACCAAGGGGAAACGGTTGTAAAGACTGCAAAATGTTGCGAAAGTAAAAAAGGTTCAGGTTTTCCCTTCACAATGTAATTATTAAATTCTGTTTCAGGTATTCCTAATAGAGTACTTGCTTTTTGCACAGATTCACACTGATCTCGATATACACCACCTGCATTGTGTATTGTAATAAAAAACTTTGTATTTGCATAAAAGGTTTTTGCATTGGCATCTTTATGTACTAAATAAGGAATAAGCGAAGTATGTGCATCTTGACAATGAATCACATCAGGTTTCCTAAGCGATAAGAGTCCAAATGCAATAACAGCTTTTTGAAACAGAACACTTAATATACTTGCATCGCTGTGCCCACTACCACTTTTTAAGCTAGGGTTTAAGGCTTCTTCTAATCGAGTATAGGTATAAACTCCCATTTTTGATGTAAAACAAGTATTAACAACAAATATAACTTTTAATCCATCAAAACTACCTTGACAAAAAACAACACGATATATTTTATTGTCAACTTGAATTTCGGTAGTTATTTTTTCGATAACATCTAAGTCTTTAACACTCTGAATTGCCGTACAGCCGTAAAGAGGCATAATAACAGTAACATCCCAA
>CAZUPJ010000039.1:0-10076 GCA_964622185.1 uncultured Treponemataceae bacterium | reverse complement strand
AGCACTAATATTTTCGGTAATCTCCCCTACTTCTACAACCGCTGTTTCATTTAGCTCAATTGCTGTTTCTATAGCTTGTTGTATAGATTCATCAATATACCGAGAAGAACCTAACACAAGACTTTCTGTATCTATTTTAGAAAGGATGTTGGGATCATTAGACACCCAAACGTGGTCAAGGTTTGTATCACTGCCATCTGCAGGAAGCCCAAGAATTGTTGCATACATTACCTCATCCATTGAATCAGTTTGATTTAATAGTAGCCCAAGTTCAAGCAAGTTTGCCGTTGGCATAAAGTTTTTAACACCTGCAACAAGACTTTCGGACAATACATTTATACGTTCTTGTAGTCCGTCAGATAAGGTTTGTTCTTGAGTATCTATAAATACGATACCAAACGGTATTGCAACCAAGAGAATTACCGTAAGTACGAGTGCCGAGGTAAACAACACCATTTTAACTTTTAAACTTGTTCCCCGGCTCTTTAGTTCTGCTGTTTTTTGTTTTACGGCATTTGGCATAGGACCTCCTGTTATGAGCGCATATACTTCTTGTTGAACAGATATAGAATCTTTTGCGGTAACAATTATACCTCGCATCGCAAAAATCATTCCGAATAATGCAAGTGCAAATACTGTCCATAGTAATATATCACTTATTTGTATTGTATAATTAAATACTGTAGTAGTAGCGTTCCAATCAGGGTTAAAGCGATATGAATAGTCACCAACTTTAACTGTTCCAAATTCATCCACCGGAACAAGTGGTCTTGACATATACAGTCCACGGTCTGTATGCAGTAAACCTATTCTATATACGCCTTCTTCAAGGTTTGAAAATTCAACATTGGTTATTTGAGTATCAGAATTTATTGTATAGTCGTCTGTTGAACGTTCTAAAATTAGGTCATATGGGGCAATACCATCTCGGTCAATATATATAGCAGAAATATTTCCGTCATAGGTAAAACCTTTACCAAAAATACTAAGAGACACATTTCCAAACACATCAGTTCTTGGAACTGCCGTTGTAATTGTAGTAAATGGTATATACTTATTTAAATATATAGGAGCACTTGTTATCTCCCCAATATTTCCAACCGAGTCGATAGAGGCAACAGAAAATAAATACACACCGTTATCTTGATTATTCCATGACGCACTGGTTTGTCCTGTAACAAGACGGGAAGGGACTTGTGGTTCTATACTTGATAGAGCTTCTTTTGTGAAATTTTCAGGATTTGCAACATAAGCAGATAAAGGGGAGACATATTGCAATGAGTATGTGTAGCCGTCAATTATTTCATTTGTGGTATCAGGCTCCCAAGTAAGTGTAAAGGTATTTGAATCTTGAAATCCTTGATCATCAAGGAATAAAGAATCTTGAATTTCAGGGGCTCGTGGTGGCGTTGTATCTCTAAAGTATGTAATTATTGAAGTGTTCGACCAGTTTCCTGCATTATCTAACGATCGTGCTTTAACAAACCACCTTCCATCTTCTTCAACAAAAGTTGTAATTCTATCTTCATCAGGAAAGGCCATAAATCGCTCTGGTGGATTTAAAAATGCACTTTTTGTTACAATCCATGAATAGCCAGTTACACCCGATGAATCGCTTCCTGTATCAATTGCGACTTCAATTCTATCTCCTGAAGATCGTTCTCCTTCTCTAAAAGAGATGGCTTCAAATTCAGGTGAGTGAATATATCTATCAACAGAAAGCCTTATAACCTGTGATTTGTCTTCATCCTCTTGTTGTTCCCAAAAAATATGTAAATCCCTATTGCTATTTGTTACAAGCGGGAATCCAAATGTTGACGCTAAGTTTTCAGTCGAAACACGATTCTCAAACCATAAAACACCGCTTTTTTGTGCAAAATAAATATTTTCAAGACCAAAACGGGTATCAAACCAAAGAAGAGTAAGTTCATTATTATACGTAAAAAGAATAGGTTGCCTTGCTATAACATTTTGTAATGTTACTTGCTCTATTTGCCCAGTAATATTTCCGCCCTCAGAAAGTTCTGTGACAAAAACACTTGGGTTTTGAGAGGCAACTGGGGAACGTTCCCATGCAAGATATACTTTTTCATCAAAAACATGAAGGTATGGTCGCTGATTACTAAAGCTGTTAGAATCTATTCCTGTATCTATTGTGTTTGTAATTAAAAAAGCTTCGCTCCATTCTTCTGCTAAGTTACTCTGATTAAGTGATGAATACAATTGATATGTTATACGATTATTTGCTGTAACAGTAGATTGAAACACCACAAGTTCGCTTCCATTGGGAAGAACCGTTAAAGAGGGCACAAAAGAATTGTTTAGAGGAACTGATGGAGCAAAGTCTAAAAAAGGTGTCCAGTTTATGCCATCTGAAGAGCGCGCAATTTCAAGTGAAAAAGACTGTTCAACACCCTTTGTTGCAAAAACAACAATGCCACCTCTTGCGTCCTTAAAAATACGAGGAGCTACAAGGTCTCTATCATCGTTTACAATGTCGGACTTTACAAACGTATCGCCTTTATCTGAAGTTGTATAGACCGAAATGGTATTAGTTGAAGATAAAACAGCAATTGAAGTAAGCCCTGCATCTGTAGATGTAGTTGAGAAGATATTCGGAACTTCCCCTGAAAAAGAAAAAGGCCCTGCAAATTGACTTCTCGTTATCCATGTTTGCGAACTTGCAATATAAAACTGTGCCGAAAGCCAAATTTGCCCAACTCCATCATCATTTTGCACAACTTCTTGCCAAACAACAAAAGCATTTTCATTTTCTCCTCCAACAGCTGGGAAAAGTCCTTCCTCTTGGGAAATAGTAACAGGAGTATCCCAATATAACTCTTGAGAGGCCAGTGGTAGCAAAAATAACGAGATAAAAACGGTAAAAAATATAAATCTTCGTAACATCATAATAGCGATTCCACCCTTCTTTGCAAGTCTATAATTTTTGAAGAGTTTTCAACACCCGGCAGTTGCATCAACTGTGTGACAAGGGCTGCAGCTGTAATGGTGTTACCATTTGCCAATTCTTGAACCGCTTGCTGATAGAGATTTTCGGCTTGTGATGAAAGTACAATAACTGCAGCACCACCTAAAGAAGTGTTTATACGATCGAGTAAAATAAGTGCATCCTGATTTTGGGCATCAAGTTCAATAGCTTCATTTAGAAGAGCAAGTGCATTATTTAGCGAAATTTCATCCCTTGCACCGGAATCATAAATATCCTCAGCATCTTGTGTTAAAGACTCGGCTCGAGCAATAGCAGCGTAATCTGGCGGTGGTAAAATGATACCCAGTTCTAACTCTACAATATAAATAAAATCTTCTAGCCCTGGATAATCAGGATTAATTTCAAATAAATCTAACAAGTCAATATATGCTCTTGCACTTGTAGCAGGATCTAAGTAATCTTCTTGTGCTTGCTCAAATTTTTGCTCAAACTGTTCAGCAAAAGCAACAGGGTCTATAAGTTGGTCAATTTGTAGTGCTAACAAACTCGCTTCTTGATGGAATGGATACAATACTTGAACGTCGCGAATTTTATTTCGTGCAAGCTCAAGTTCTGCAAGGGCCGCATCTCTATTATTTCTATCGAGTAAGCTTTCCGCATTTCCAAAATGCTGATACGCAACGTTAAGTGTTTGACTCATTTCTGGATACAATGGATCAGTTGCAGGAATTGAACGTCCAGTTGTAATTGACAGTGCATTTCCTATAAGTGCTTTTAATGCAATAATTTCAGGATTTTCTTGTACGTTTGTAAGTGCCCATTGAGATTCTGCTTGTAATATAAGTGACTCAGCTTGTAAAAAGTCACTGTTATAATAACTTTCACGAGAATTGGTAATAAAATTACGCACATTTCGAACAACAATTTCATTTTCAATAAATGAAATTTCTGCCCCAAGTGCTGCAAGCTCTTCATCTGTTTCTGTTTGCAAGGCCTCTGAGTATTGATATGAAAGAGCTTCATTGTACTGAGTTCTGGCTCTTTGCAATGAGGCTCGGCTTTCTGTAAAATTTTCCTGATCTAAGTAATCTCTTGCTTGAGAAACACGAAGGTCTCCTTCGTTTTGTGCTTGTTGAGCAAAACGCAATCTTTGTTCAGCCAAGATAATATATTCGTTAGAAATTTCACTTATGTCTTGTAAGTATGTAATATCATCTAGTATGTTCGCTTGATCTTCTGCATATACTAAAGATGCTTGTACTCCAATTGCGGTGTTTTCTGGGACATTACTTAAAAAGTCATACTCTCCTTGAAGAGCTACTATATCTTGTTCGATAGTTGATAAAAGTACTTCTAAAGTTTCCAATGCATATTCAGGATCCGACTGCACAGTAATATCAAGGTCTTCATTTACGGCAAGAACAGCTTGAGTATATGGCACCTCATACTCAAGTTGAATTATACTAGACCCCTGCTCCAAAAAGTCAGAAAGCGTTTCTCGTGCAATTAAAGCCTGTGCATAGTTTTCTGTCACAAGTGTATCAAAATGGGTCTCTAAGGTTTGGGACAACTCTACAAGTGAAGGATACAAAATATTCTCCATCTCTGTAAATAAAAGGGATTGTGTACCCATAAGTCCTTCTTCAATTTCAAGTTCCGAAACCTCAGTTGAAGCATCTTGTGCATACGACTCAGTTGTTTCTGACGATGTAATAAGAAATGTAGAGTACTCCTGATTAGCATTTCTAATTATACTATCAGGGCTAGCAGGGGCTACATAACTTGCAAGTGATTGTGTTTGTGCTGTAAATGCATTTCCATATTCTAAAAGCGTACTTGTTTTAGCCATGAGAGAAGTATTATAATTTAATACATTTTGATATTCCACATGAGGGTTTATGGCAAATGTTGTAGATGTAGCGTTCAAAAGTTCATACTGAGATAAAAAGTCCCCACCCATTGTTAGTATACTGTTAAGGAGGTCAATTTGAGAAGTGAGCGAAGTCGTGTTTGCAACTAGTTGTGATAATGTTTTCTCTGCTAAATCCTCGTTTAAGATACTAGAATAATATTCAATCATAGTTGCAAGGTTTGTTTGTGTTTCTGCATACATATTATTCCATTGAGCATCCATAATTTTTACAATATTTGCTTCTGTCTCATCCCCACGCCCAAGCAACAAACGAAAGGCAAATGGTAAAAAGAACGCGTCGGTAAGTGAGGCATCTTGATCTTGTAAAATTTGTGTTTGCTCTTCAAAGTAAAAACCCGCTAATATATTTGTATTTCTAAGTTGCGCATATTCTTCCAGAACTTGAACCACATTTTCATATTCTCCTAAAGCCCCTGCTACATTATTTGATACAAGGTATTGATTAAACTGGTCAAAAATAGAGGCAAAATCAGTTTGTAGTAGAGAATATTCTGGATATGTTGCTTGGACAATATCAACTCTATCGTCTGCTTCTGCTACAAGTGCTTCATCAAATCCACTTTCAAAAAAATCTTCATAATACAACACAAATCCGTCATTAAAACGTGTAACAGCAGCAGCATACTCTTGTTCCTCATACAAGGCTGTTCCTTCTGCAACAATTTGTTCATACAAGGCTCTAAAATAGGTAAATTGTGCAGATGATTTTACACGTGCAATAAACTCTTTTTCTTCAGCATTTGGATTCTGTTCCATGTTTTCAAGCTCTTCAATTATGTCGAGCTTAAGCCTATCATTCAAAGGTTCTTCAACAATAATTCTAACAAGCTCATCTGCTTTTGCTTTATAATCATCTCTTAATTTGAAAATTTCTGCAACCCGTTTTTGAGCATTATCAAAATCTCTCGGATTTTCCTGTATATATTTTTCAGCCAAAGCTAAAGCTTCATTAATACGTCTTTCTTCAATGAGTCGATCAACTTCAACTAATTGTATATCTGATTGTGCTTTCGCAAAAAGACTTGAGGCTATTAATACTGTTAAAAGAAAAAGAAAATACTTTTTAAAAATACATAACCTCCTTATCGTATTTGACTGCACGCTTTTTATGCGTAACATGCTCTTTTTTTTAAATCTATCCAATGTAATTATAGTTTAAAATACACTATTTTTCAACAAAAACCATTTTCAGGCACAAATGGCTCGTCCCAAAGCCACTTTTTTTCAAAAAAGCATACCTCACCTTTTTGAACACTCCTCATATTATTTTCGGTATTTTTATAGTAAAATATAATGAAAAACTACCGAAAATAATATATACTATGAACATAATGTCTAGGTTACGTAAGCTTACATTATCACTTTTTCTCGTTTACTTTTGCTGTACTGTATCTTTTGTATGTGCATCAGATTATTCTGACTTTTATGAATCACTGACTGAAGCTTTTTCTTTTTCAAGCGATCCACATGCAGGAAGCACTGTTTTTAGATCTTTACACATTCCTTTTGGTGGGCGATCTGAAGCAATGGGAACCGCATATACAGCCATGACCGATGATATTGCAGCATTAAATTATAACCCCGCAATCAGTTCTGTACTCCCTAATACAGAACTCGCTGTTTTTCACAATTTTTGGATTGCAGATTCTGCAATTGACACACTGTCATTTACACAAAGATCTAATAATCTTGGCTACGGAGCCTCATTAAAAAGCTTTTATGTACCCTTTACCGAATACAACCATTTTGGAGAACGTGTTTCTCGCGGATACTATTCTGAAACCATTGGCTTTTTAAATTTATCATACAATTTTTTAGCAGGATATGATTTCAAAGGTATTTCAGTTGGAACAAATTTAAAATTTGGATTTAGAGGAGTTCCTGACTATGCAGATAATATTACAGACCAAATTATTGTTGACTCAGGCTTGGCACAATCTGCAGTAGCAGTAATGGGCGATATAGGGTTTTTAGTTCGTTTTAATTTAGGGAAGTTGTATTCATCAAGGGAACCAAATTTTAATGTAGGCCTATCGGTTACAAACTTAGGTGTTGCATTTACAGATTTGGGAAAAACAACCGTTTTAGACGATGCCCTACCAACTCAAGCTGCAATCGGAATTTCTTATAAAATTGTAAGACCACTCACACTTAGTTTAGACTTTCAACAACCATTTAACATTCTTGACATTAGCAAGTCAGAAAAGTTTGCATTTGGAATAGGCTTAGAAGGAGTTATAACCAACTTTTTTTCTCTTCAAGCTGGAATGCTCGTAAAAGGAGGCAACCCTAAAATAAGTTTGGGATCAGAACTTAATTGGAAAAAGATGACATTTAGTCTTTCATACTCATTAGATTTAACATCATCATTAAATCCTGTCAATAGAATAAGTTTATCAGCAAAACTAAACTTAGGGGATCGAGGCAGATCGGAACTGCAAGGAATAATTGACTCAATGTACACACAAGGGTTAAACTATTATGTATCAGGGGAATTTACGCAAGCCATTGCTATTTGGGAAGAAACACTTCTTCTTTCTCCGCGTTTCGATCCAGCTCTAGATGGTATTGTCGCCGCAAACCAATCTATACAGTTAAGAAATACAATTCAAGACGTTCAAACGCTAGACAGCGAAGTAATCGATGTAGTTGAATAAAAAGTCTTTGTTACCACACCTTTCTTATAAAAAAGCATTTTTAAAAATACTGTAAGTAACACCAACTTGATTTATTGTTTTTTTTTGCAAAAAACTCTATAATTAACCCATGAAAAAAATGGATACCTCTTTTCACCTTGAGTTAACCATTCTGTACTAATATTACTCGATCCTAATGACTCAAACAGTGTGGAAAAATCAAGAATACTTTGAACAAACAATTCCAATTCACGTTCAGTTCTTGTTCCATTGTCTGTCATTCTTGCCCAATCTGATGAAGTCGCGAAAAGTATCTGCCGTGCTGCAAGATTCAATGCACGCTCTTTTAATCCAGTATCATTTGGGAATCTATGAGAAAGCTCCACCATTCGTTCCACAGCTTTTAAGTTATACTGAAAAATCCAACTATTTGTATTATCAAGTAAATTCTCAGCATATCCATTTCCCTCTGACGCACTCATAAAAAAGTTACTTTTTGGAGCATCTTGTTTATTTTCAGAAAGTTCTGCTAAAGTTGCACATTCTATGTCTGAATGCTGAACAATAATGTTTAAAACTTCAGACAACCACGATATTCCTTCATACCAATTCTGCCCCAAGTCCTGCTCATTAAAAACACACAAGAGAGATGCATCTTCTCCTTTTAGCTCGGCAGATGCACTTTGTAATCGCTCTGTTATTTTTTCTACATATTTTTTTGCATCAATCTTTACTTGCTTTTCAGCATCTTCCATTGAGTAAGTTACATGTGGTGTTGCTTTTGACCAATACTTAAATCCAGTTGCGTATCTCGCTTGATCTTTCTTAAAAAACATTTGCAAATCATCTATTGTAGATTCAAAACCAATATCGCGGTTTTGGTCTCTGTATACAGGATTTAAAGACATTCCGTGAGCACCAAACACTGTTTCCCATCCAAACTTATCATGGGAAAAAACTGCAAGAGAATTTTTACAGCGCATTGGCGAAAAAATCCCTTTTTCTGGTTTAGGATCTGCAAACATAAATGCATGAGTGTTTAGGATAGTATAGTCAAAGCCATGCTTTTGAATATGCTTTTCTAAACCGGGCGTATACCCCATTAGCGGTAGCCAAAATCCTTCTGCAATTGTCTTAAAGAATTTCTTATGTGCTAAAATTCCCGCTTCAATTTGTGCATCTATAAGTTCAGGAGTTTGAATATAGTGTGGTAGATAACAATGCTCTGCAGTGGTGGCTAGAATTTCTATTCTGCCTGCTTTCGCATGTTCAGTAAATTTAACCAATAAAGTTCCTTGTGTTATGCCAGCAAAATATGCGTAGGCTTGTTTTAGCTTTCTTAAATAATCTTCAGCTAGCTCATGCACAAGAGGTGTATCAGTTGTTTTTTCTACTTCTTTTTCCCCTAAGTCAATAAGGTTTTCTAACCACAACATGTAGTGTTCTTGAATAATATAATCATCCAACAACGAACACAAGGTAGGAGAAATAACCATATTTAATTTAAAGGGAATATTATTCTTCGCAGCATTGTCGAGCATCTTCAGTAAAGGTATATATGTTTCTGTTATAGTAGGAAAAAGAACATTATTCCAAGCATCTTGCACAAGAGATGTGTCTTGCTCTGATGCTGCTAAATTGGGTTGATGTAATACAATACATAATGCAAGTGAATGTTTAATTTTTTTTTGTTCCATATTTTTAATCTCTGACAAAAGAATGTCGATGTTCATTATAATGCGATTTCAATATACTTGGTAGTCCAGACAAAGTTTGAATAGGATCGCATGTTTTCTGCAAGGTTGCAAGATTTATATCTATAGGGATTTTAGGTTTATACACTCTTTGTGATGTTGCTAATATTTCCTTTGTACCATCGGAAAAATTCGCAACTAAAGATGCATGAAACGAAGTATAATCTGAAGACAACAACACAAA
Source organism: uncultured Treponemataceae bacterium (assembly GCA_964622185.1). GTDB lineage: Bacteria > Spirochaetota > Spirochaetia > Treponematales > Treponemataceae > CAYJFX01. The sequence continues at coordinate 619 of CAZUPJ010000039.1, read as the reverse complement.
TTGTTCTTTGTCAACAAAGTTTATTTGAATCTCAAATACTTCATCAACACTATCAGTTTGCGTATTCTCATGGTATGAAAACCGTACCGTAAAGGCGTCAAAATTTGGATTATTCGAAATTGACACAAACGATTCTTGCTTAAAATCCCAGGTAACATAACACCATGCGGGATTTCGCAAAACAGCAACTATCCTATTCTCATTATAAGAAAAGGGAAGTTCTACCGAATCATCAACTACTTCTTCTTCCTCAAATGTCTCTTCTTGTGAAATTTGTTTTTCTAGTGAATCTAAAATCTCGGTTATAACAAAACCCCGAGAAAGATTTTCTATCTCAAGTCCGTAATCATCACCAAGTGCGATAAGATCTGTTGATGACAGCGTTTCGAGATATGAACGTGTCAAATCATTTTTTTCCATATCCTCTTCCATCCTCTTCCTTTCTTATACATTACATCCTCTAATCCTCATGTATATGATGAATGTTATTACAACTTGTGTCAATAGCTTTAGCGATAAAAATGCTAAGTTTTCTATAATACTTGCTAAAATACAACAGGAAAGCTCAGGCAATACAAAAAAACATCTTTATTTTTTTCCTAAAATAATATATAATATT
>CAZUPJ010000038.1:1388-10331 GCA_964622185.1 uncultured Treponemataceae bacterium | reverse complement strand
CACTATATCAACAATAGACGACTTTAGCGAAAAACCAAACGACGACAACGATCATGCTAAAACTCAAGAAATTGTATCAGAAACAGATACCTTTGAACATGATGATGACATTGTTATTATCGATACAGAAAGTGAAGATGCTTTAATTAGCCATGTTGTTACTGAAACGCAAGAAACTACTGCTGAAAATGATATTTTTGAAGCTGAAGATACCAACACTATATCAACAATAGACGACTTTAGCGAAAAACCAAACGACGACAACGATCATCCTGAAACTCAAGAAATTGTATATAACGAATCTGTTACAGAAAGTGTATCTGAAGTAATGTTTAATGATGACGACTCAGATTTTGAAATAGTTTTTGATGACGATATGGATTCAGTTGATATAGACTATAGTGAAAATAATAGTAGCGATGCTACTGACACTATTAACGTTATGGATGAAACGCCTATTGCAGAAAAAGAAGAAAATGCAAACATTGTTGATGAAAAAACAGTTTTACAAAATAACAATGAAAGCATATTCACAGATGACGATGACTACAGCTTTGACATTTCTTTTGATGATGACATGGATGATAGCGGTGACTTTGAAGACGAATATGTTGCCCAGAGTGAAGCTACTAAAACATTACAACCTACGATTGATTTAGAAGAAGAAGCAAATATTCAAACCTCCCCTATTGATAATAATATCACAACGGAAGAAGATATTTCTATTCAAAACATAGAAGATTCTTTTGTAGAAACTGAAGAAACAACGGAAGCAAATGAAGATGCTACAGATGAAGACTTAAGCATAGAAATTGATGAAAACTCTGATGAAGAAACTGATTTTGTAAATGAAGCAATTGAAGAAGATGTTACTATTCAAAACATGGAAGGTTCTATTGATGAAGCTGAAGAAAAAATAGAAGAAGCGACAGAATCGATTGAAGATGCTACAGATGAAGAGATTGATATTGAAGTTGATGAAATCACAGATGAAGATTTTGACATAGACGAAGAATTTATCGAAATTACCGATAGCTCAGAACTTGAAAATAATACTATAGAACACCAATCTATAGTTGAAGAAACTTTTGATATTACAGAAAAAGTACAAGACGAAACAGATGACAATTCTGTTATTGAAGAACCAATTGACTCAGATGAAGAAATTGAATATGAACAAAATTCTAACAATGAAAACGTATCAAATGATAATGTTTTTTTTGATGCTACAATTGATACTCAAGATGCAGAAATAGAAAATGACAACAATGAGAAAGAAGAAGCAGTAACAGAAGAAATAATAGAAGATACAGAACCTGTTACAATTGTTGAAGAAACACCTACACAAGAAAGCTATACAATATTTGATGATGAATTTGCTATTTTCTTATCTTGCCCTTTAAGTGAAAATGAAATAGTTGACGGCAAAGTACATACTTTTGAATATCCTATACTTATTTTTGAACCAAGCAAAAAAGAAACAATTGCACAGTTTGAAATAGGAAAAACAATTACGTCTTGCACACTTACCGATGATGGCTTTTTATCAAAAATAGATGTAAAAGTTCAAGATGTAAAAAGCTCAACGGTTGAATTATGCATTGTAGAAGCAGCAAACGAAGTATTAGAACCAGAAATTCAGTTTGCTGAAGGTAATGCTCAAGAACAAGAGCAATACGAAGAAGAAACTGTAGAAACTCAAATATCTACCCTAAACAATGAAAATATACAAGAGGAATTTGTTACAAAAACTGTTGACACTGTAGTAGAAAGCGAAGAAAATATTACTGAAGAATCTATCGATGAACAGTCAGCATATGGCTCACTAACAAATGAACCTAACACAATTACTCAAGACGATTTTAACGAAATAGAAGCAACTGATGAAGAAAAAAGCATTTTTATTGATGATGATGTGTATGAAGAAGAAGCGGAAATCAATGAAACGCCCGTATACACACAAGCAACAAATGAAGATGATATTTTTGATGACTATGAATTTGGTACTTGGCTAACCTGCCCTTTAAGTGAAGGTGACGTTGTTGAAGGTAAAATAATTAACTATGAGCATCCAGTACTCATTTTTCAACCTAAAAAGAAAAATGCCATTTCACACTTTTCTTTTGGTAAAAAAATTGAATCTTGTACCCTTACCGACGATGGTTTCATTTCCAAAATAACGGTACAAGTGCAAGGTTTTGAAGACAACACGGTAGAACTTTGTATAGTTAAGTAGTATTACAACTTCATATACTTCATGTTACATTTTTTAACCAAAAAGTCTAGCCTGCCAACTGACAGTGACAGGCAAGGCACTAAGGTTTGGTACATGTGCAGTATTTCGTTAATTATTATTACGGTACTCGTACAACACCAGAAGCTGTAACATCATAGCGAATTGTATCAGTAGTTACGTATCCCGGCTTTTCAGCATAAACAAATATTCTATAAGAAATTACAGTTGGTGGGCTATAGGCTCTAGTAAACAATTCACCTTCCACGACAGATTCCCAAGTAAAACTAGGGCTGCTGTCACCAATAATCCCAGCATTCCAATAAAACGTTACTCCTGGAGTACTAGATGTAAGAGTAAACTCAAAATTTAGACCTAAGTTCATTGTTAATTCAGGAATACCAATATTACGGTCAATTAGTAGGTTATTAGAAGCATCTAAAGTAAATATTTCCCCTGTATCGCTCTTAAATTTTGATACTTCAGAAGATAATACTCCTGTGGCTACCTGTTTCTCATGCTGAGGCGCTTGAACCGTAACACCAATACTATCATTAGCAGCAGCCTCAAGAGAACCAGTCCGTGTAATAGTTTTCCCATCTGGAAGATATATATTATTAGGATTATTTCCTGTAACCTGTGGATTTCCACTAAGATTTAGTTTTCCACCATTTGCATATACACCACCTGCAGTACTGGTAGCAGTGTTATTAGTAATACTACCTCCATTCATGTTTAGGACATTATGCCTTCTCAGATCCGAATCCGAATTCGAATTAATATAGACACCAGCACCAGTAATAGCACTGTTATCCATGATACTAGCAGACCCGCTCATAGAGAGCGTACCAGCATAAGTGAAATCAGATCCTTGACCGTGATCAACATAGACACCACCACCATTATGTGTTGCTCTATTCTTGCGTATAGTAGCCTTACCACTCATGGTAAGAGTACCACCCTGTATATAGACACCGCCACCATTTCCCATGTCACCACTAGCTATATTCTCGTATATTTCACCGCCACTCATGGTAATGCCATTACCTTTAAAATAAAGACCTCCACCGCTAGCACTTTCTCCAGATCTTTCAGCTTTATTCCAATGTATACTTCCCCCAGACATTACAAAGCTTGTATAACCACTCATGTACACACCAGCACCAGTATCTAAACCAGAACTATCAATATTACCGCGTATAATACCACCACTCATTGTGAACGTCCCATTAATAGCAGAAAAATAGACGCCTCCACCCCTATTATTCTGTAAGAAGGCATTACTATTAAGAGTAAGATTCCCACCCGAGGCATAGATAAGTTGACTTATGTTGTCAGAATAACCGCCATCACCATCAAACTCATTTTTGCCATCCCCATCAAAGTCAAACTTTACCGCACCTTGCCCATCAATAGTTATGTTTTGCAATGTGAGCGTTCCACCTGTTACACGAATGAGATATGAATAGCCGCCAGTATAGGCACGATGTACTGTTGCACTGTGAGTTCTACCGCCTGCCTTTCCGTCCCAAGTTTGAGTATTCGCCACACCTACCTCGCCAGTAATTTTGATGACAGCACCGTCGATATCTTTCAAGCGTGTGAGTGCTACATCAAAGGTCGCTACTGCATTTATATTATCGGCACCACTAGCATTATCATTCCCATCACCTCTGAGGTAGACTGTGTCATATACTGCAATTAATGTAATATCATCACCACTAGCGTTTTTGTATATGTTAAAGTCATTTTTTGCATTCCCCTCAATCTTGAACCAAGCTGTATCAATTGCTCCAGTATACCCAACATCTCTATTTACCACTACTTCACCAAAAACAAAGTTATTATCTGGGGTAGTATGCTTTGTTTGTGGGGTAATACCGATAGGAGTTGTGACGGTAATGCCACCAGTTAGCGTTACTTTTGCAGAATTGGCACTATCCTTTACTAGAAACACGTTGGGACCATCGCTCGATGCAGTGTTATTACTTATATCTACACTGCCTTGAAGCTTAAACTCACCACTATCAACATAGACTCCGCCTCCATAGGCATTACCTGAAGAGGTCTTAGCCTCATTGTCTTCAATACTACCACCGTTCATAATAAATGATGCAAGGCTTCCGGATACATATACAGCACCACCTTTACTATCTCCACCACCTGCATGTAAAACAGTGTTATCGCTTATGACACCATTAAACATAGTGAACGTAGCACGTTGTGTTGTAGTACTTCCGCCAGTATGTATCCCATCTCCATTTATTGCAATTGCACCACCATTATCTGCCTCATTTCCTGTAATACTGCCAGACTGCATAGTTAATGTAGCACCATCTTCAACAAAAATAGCACCGCCACTACATCCAACAGTTACACTGGCTTTATTACCACTTATAGTTCCACCATCCAATAGAACAGAAGCACCATAATTTATAAAAATACCACCGCCATCAATCTGCGCCGAATTTGTTTTTATAGTACCACCAGTCATGTTAAAGGAGCCACTTTGTACATACACACCGCCACCATTGCCATTATCAGCACTAGCTTTGTTCCCCTGTATCTCAGAACTATCAATCATGGTGAGCTTATCTCCTGCAAAGTAGATACCCCCTCCAGCAGTACTAATGTTGTTATTATTTTGTAGGACTGCACCACTGGCAAGTTCAACATTACCACCAGTAACATTGATAAGAGGAGCTTTTGCAGAAACAGAGCCTTCGCCATCAAATTCATTCATTCCATTATTATCAATATCAAGTTCTACCCCACCCATTCCATCTAGGGTGATGTTTTGTAAGGTGAGTGTTCCGCCCGTTACATTTACTAAGGTTCCAGCAAAGGCACTACCACCACCCATAGAACCATCGTAGCGTTTAACTACAACTGTATTGTTTCTACCGATTGGTTTTCCATCCCAGTATTGACTATCTGCTACAGTTACAGTGTCTGTAATCCAAATGGCACTTGTTGCAGAATCTGTTAAACGAGAAAGTGCTGCTTGGAATGTTTTAACTGGTGCTGAATAGACATCCCCACGATTAGCATCATTCCCTTTACTTGAACCATCAAGATAAATTGTCTCACTTGAAAATACGGTTAGATTATTACCAATTTTTTCGGAAAATAAACTTTCATCCATTGGGAAATTGTCTACAGTAAAAGTACGCCCTACACCTTCAACCAGTATAGCACCTGCATCTTTAGTACTAGGAGATAAACCAATACGTGCATCAGTGTCTAAGTTACCATTAAGTTTTACTGTACTACTGGTAGTGGTATTAAAGAAAAATACATTGTTTAGTTTTCCTCCACTCCAGGCTCCTGTACTTAAATCAATAGAACCATTTATACCATTGTTTGTTATTTCGACTTCTCCGATTAGGTTAAGTGTGCCTCTTTGTTCCACATACACACCACCACCCTGACCACCGCCAGTTTTATTGTGTTTTATGCTACCGCCAAACATATTAAACGTAGCATTACCAGTGCTTGGATGACCCACAAGTACACCGCTTGCACTTTCTGTAGCACTGTTACTGTGTATTTCACCATCACTCATATTAAAAGTGCCATCAGCAATATACACACCACCAGCATACTTATCTGAAGTGTTTTCACTTATGGTACCACCCTCCATGATGAATTCTGCACCTTCTACATAGATGCCGCCTGCATATGCGCCCCTTGAACCGGCTATTGCCTTGTTGTTTTTTATCGTCCCGTCTTTCATAGTAAATGATGAAAGACTACCCGATACATATACAGCACCACCGTTACTATGTCCACCTTCATGAAAAACAGTATTATCGGTTATGGTACCGCCGGTCATAATAAAGCTACCGCTATTTATAAAAACACCACCACCTTTGTCAGAACTACCACCCGTAAGTGTAAGGTTATTGCCCAGTATTACGCTTACGTTTTGACCATCTATATAAAGAACACGTTTATTACCACTAGCATTTAGAGTTCCAGCATTTAGACCGGTACCAAGCCCTTGAAGTGTAATATTTAGAACACCACTACTTTGAATTTCTATAAAACCGTTGTCAATGGCATCACCGCCTCCACCTAGAGTACCCTCTACTGCAATATTGTCTTTTATGTGAATAATATACGTTCCTGCATTACTTCTGGATTGTCTTATATCTTCAAGTACTGCTTGTACATTGTTATATGGATAGTTTTCACTACCATTTGCATCTTTATCTCCATCTTTTGAAACATAGTAGTTGCTTCCAGAAGTAAAAATATCAAGCATCACTAAAGCGTTTTTACTTTCTATAAGTTTTAAATTGTGTAATAATGCACTATATGGGGAATCAAAACTTATTCTAGCCTTATCTGATTCGGTTATTGCATAAGTAGTGCTACCAGTAACAATAATCGATTCTGTTACTGTGCTATGCGGTTTAATACCAATTGCACCACTAAGTGCATCAACAATTACAATGTTTGCACCATTTGCATATGCAATATTATCGCCCGTATTTCCAGTAACAGAAGTACTACCACTTACATTTAAAGTTGCACCATGTTCTACGTACACACCTTCACTGTTACTTGTTATGGTAGCACCTGTAAGATTAAGTATACCACTTTCTATATAGACACCACCGCCGTTATCACCGCCACTATTTCCATTTTTAAGTGTAATGTTGTTACCTATTGTTACACTGGCACCTTTTCCGCGTATATATAGTATTCTATTCTCATTATTGCCATCGATAGTTACGCTTGTGCTTGCTTTTAAGTTAATATTTAACAGATTTTCACTATCAATAGCAATGTTACTCTCAGTTAAAGAGTTTTGTATATTAATATTGTAAATAGTATCATCAGCTACATCTGCAGCCCCTGCAATAATTGCATCAACGGCCTTTTGTATTGTTAAGAATGGCTTTGTTTGCGTACCGGCATTATTATCACTGGCAATTGTAGTATCTGAAGAAACATAATAATTTTGCACAGCCGCTACAACAATCTTATTATTTTTTATTATAAACTCTACATCTTCTATATCACTTATAAATTTATATTTATCGCTTTCTGTTATGGTATAGCCATTTCCTGTTGCTACAACCGTATTTGGATTTGTGTTGACCGGTGTAATACCAATATGAGCAGTACTTGCTAAGCTATCTAGTATATTAAGATTTGCCTCATTTTCATACATTACGTTGTTTGCATTACCATTTTTCGTGTTATCTTTTATTATTGGATTTCTAGTAAAATTTAGAGTTGTTCCACTTGCTACATAGACTCCTCCATTTGTATTTCCACTTATGGTGCCACCGCTTGCATTAACCATTCCGCTCGTGAGATGTATACCAACGTCATTGTTTTGTATTGTACCACTATTTATATTTATCGTGCCACCTGCTACGTTTACGCCATAGTTGGAATTTACATTTATAGCACCGCCATTAAGATTCACGGTACCGCCCGCAAGATGTATACCTACGTCATTGTTTTGTATTGTACCACTATTTATATTTATCGTGCCACCTGCTACGTTTACGCCATTTTTATTACCGCTTATGGTTGCACCATTTATGTTTAAAGTTCCACTTTCTACATAGACAGCCCCACCATTGTCTGCATTTCCGCCTGTAAGAGTAATATTTTGATCTATTGTTACATTTGCATTCCTAAGATGAAGCACTCTTCCACTACTTGCTCGTATTGTTGCACCACTGCTCCCATATCCGCTGAGCAATATATTTTTATTTGTATCAATAACTAACGATTCTGTTGTACTTCCATCCACATATATTGCAAATTGAGTTGCATTTGTGCTATTATTTTTTACCGCTTGTATTGCTCTTCCTATTGTCTTAAATGGCACTTCAAAACTTCCTTGAGAACTATCATTTCCACTTGCAGCATTAACAAAGTAGTCTGATTGTACAACCCCTTGTGTAGTTATATTTGTACTTACTGAAACAAGCCCCTTGTCATCTATAAACTCTACCGTATAACTAGGATTTTCCACTAACGCTTTACCCGTTGACAAATATAAGGATCTATTTTCTATATGAGGAAATGATACACTTCCATCATAATTGCTGAAAATATACCCTGGTGCACTTTCTGGTCTTGTATTTGTCAAAGCACCACTACTAGTAATACTTACCATCCCACTTGTATTGTTAATACTTATTCCATAATCAATTCCGTTTATGCGTATTGTTGTTCACTAGGCAAATTAAAGGCTAGTACCCACTCATTCTTAAATATGTTTTTTATAAGCAATGCATTATCTGGCATTGGAGGAGGTGTATTTACTCTTACTTCGTAAGTATATGTTTCAAAATATCTTCCAGAGGCGACGTCTTGTATTGTAATAGTTGCACCTATATTGTCGTCATTTGGTTGTGTGTCTAGATGTGTTAAAAATGCTTGTTTTAATACAAAGTTATAATAAAATGTATCAGAAGTTTGTACTATGGTATAGTCTATGCCCTGTTTGGGAGAGCTTCCACTCCCATCGCTTGAAGAAGGATTCCCTGTCCATGATATTGTTGGTATTAGCACATAACTTTGAGGATTTCGTATTTTAAATGTTATTGTTTTATCACCAGATGTACTTGGTATATTTACAACTCCGCTACTATCAGTTGGGTAGCTTCCATCATATGTATAAGAGTCTATTGCTGCTTCACTTGACCAATATTCTAAGTATGCTACTAAATCTGCTTTGT
>CAZUPJ010000038.1:0-1376 GCA_964622185.1 uncultured Treponemataceae bacterium | reverse complement strand
ATAAAGCTACAATTTTTTTCATTTTTAAATCCTTCAACATATCTACAAGTAACACATCTCTACCACTGTATAATTATACTTATAAGTTAGGAAAATTTCAAGTAAAATGTACTTTTCTATCTTTCCTGTATAGTTATCTTTTTCACACACTGCAACTAGTGTTTTGTGTAAGATGCTTATCTCGTAATATTATAATGAATGCACTTGTTTAAAAAATCTGTTGATTTTATTTATAAGCTTAAGTATACTATTGGCATGGCAAATATAGATGATTACATATTATGGAGAGGGGATATTTCCTTTAAAGTAAGTCCCTTTAACCATATTGATAGCATAGTACTATGTCAAATTTTGTATGCACAACTAGATACTATAGTTCCTTCAGATTTAAAAAAGACAATTTCACTCTCTACTGCTGCACAAAATTACTTCGATAGTAAATTAAACAAAATTAACTTAGGTGCACTAATTAACAAAAAAACGGCAGATTTTTTCTATTCGGTCGGACAATCTGAGAGGTTTTCAAATATATTACTGTGTGGGTTTAGAAATATATATGATGAAAAAAAAGAAATACAATTTGCAGCTATGAGTGCCCTCCTTCCAACTGGCGAATTATGTGTAATTTTCAGGGGAACTGATGATACTATTGTTGGTTGGAAAGAAGATTTTAACATGTCATTCTTAAGCCCAGTTCCTGCTCAAGAACATGCGTTAACATATTTAGAAGATGTTAGTGCCCATTTTTATAAAAAGATTTATGTAATGGGTCACTCAAAGGGTGGTAATTTAGCCGTATATTCTTCTGCTTTTTGTAATTCAAAAACATCAAAGAAAATTATTTCTGTTTTTGACAATGATGGTCCAGGTTTTCTAAAAGAAATAAATGATCAAAAATGCGTAAAACATAATTCAAAAAGAGTACACAGCGTAATTCCCGAGTCTTCCATTGTTGGAATATTACTTGAACGACATAACAAACCAACATATATACTGAGCAGTGAAAAGTCAAGCATTCTACAGCATGATATATTTACATGGCAGTTAGAGTGCAACCAATTTATAATTGCTCCAAAACAGAATATAACAGGCGAAGTAACATCAAAAGCTGTTGAAACATGGTTACACTCCATTTCAAAAGAAAAACGGGAAGAATTTGTTAATGACTTATTTTCTGTATTATCCGCAACAAAGGCAAAAACACTTCAAGAACTAAATGATGATTGGGTTAAAAATTCAATGTTAATTATAAAAAAAATGAGAGATATGGATAAGGATACAAAAAACAAAACATATGAAATTTTAAAAGTATTTTTTCATGCAGTTCAAATAAACATTCCACCTTTAAAGGATTTATTGTTACATGGAAAATAAAA
>CAZUPJ010000037.1:0-10373 GCA_964622185.1 uncultured Treponemataceae bacterium | reverse complement strand
TTTTGACTGTTTGAGGATTGTAAAAAAGGAGCTGTACAAAGTATATCGTCGGCGTTAATTTTTTCAAAAACGTGTGGAGTTACCAAATTTGATGTAATTCTAATATCATTCCAAATAACAAAGGCACGCTCATAAGAGCATTCTGCAATGCCAATATTTATCATATCGCCCGTACTTACTTTTTCTAAAGGCACAATAAACTTTACTTGGGGGTGACGTTGGGCAAAATCTTCAAGATTATAACTAAGACTTGAACTCTCTACCGAAATTATTTCTGCAAATCCAACTTTTAGAACATTGTCTATATTTTGTTGCCTATAATGATTACTTCCTCTGTTTAACAAAATAAGTGAACAAGGAATTCTCGCTTCAATATTGTCAGTTTCAATGCTATTTTTTCCACCAAGAACCGTTCGTTTTATTTGTCGCTCATTAAAAATTAAAGGTATAGTATTCATCACTTTCTCCGCATTGACCGGTATATTTTTCATTAAGTTGATTTACAAGATTGATGTCACCCCTAGCCCAAACGGTTGCAAGCTCTTCTTCAAATGAATTTCCCAGTACAGCAACATCTTTATCTTGTGCAAAGGCTGCTGCCTTGCAACGCACAACCGTACCATCAAAAAGAATATTCATATCTCTTTTAATATGCCAACAAGCATATCGCTTAGCTGGAGATAAGTCTGCAGGTCGTTCATCGTCCAAAAGGCCTGAAAGCCGATCAAATTTTTGTACTATAAGCTCCCCTGTTCCATCTTGTGTCCATTTTCTAAAAAATCCTTCAAGATCATCCTCGTTACAGTTCATACGTACCATTTGCGGGTATACTGCATGGGGAAAGACCTCTTTTAAAAGGTTTATTGTTGTTATAACTTTTTCAAAGTCTGTACATGATGCATCTTTTAGATGTATGTGATTATATGTATCGCTATTGTTTGCATCTAATCGGATAATCCAGTTGAGTGTTCGCTGCCCATTCGAGCGAATAGGATTATCTCCTACAATTGTTTTTATATCTTTAATTAGGCTCTCGGAAAGTCTTAAGCCATCAGTTTCAATAAGCAAACTTAGGTTTTGGCAATTGAGCGTTTCTTTAACAAAGAGTAAAAAATCTTTATGATATGTACAATCGCCCAAAAATGATAAACTTACAACTGCATCACCTGAAAAATATTCAATATTTTTTATAAGCTTTTGGTATTTTTCAACATCCATTTCGTCATTGCCCAACGACGGTTCGTACACTGTTTGTGAACTTGTAGATGAAAAAATTTGTATGTTGTAAAAGGCTGGAAGTGTCCGCTGAACCGAAGAAGATTTTTCTGCAATATTTGAAAGTGCCTCAGCATTTTCAATATCGCTTTCTGCAATATCAAATAATCGCTCGCATGCTAGAGTATTTCGTTTATTTGAACAGCATAATTGTAAGCGCAAATAACGCCAATCAGTATCTGAAATATAGGTTTCAATTTCAAACGAGTTTATGTCCGTTTTTATAAGAGAAAAAATAGAGTCTCGCTCAATGGGAGCATTTTCAAAACCCTTTGTCTTTGCAATGTTTATAAGTAGTTTTATGGTGCCTGAATGAATAAGCTCGGGGGCTAAGCCGTAAGGGTACCCTTCTGCAAAGGTGTACTCAGCCCTGTATCGTTCATGATAATGTATTATTTTTTCGGTAAGTTCTTTATTTAAAAAGGGACAATCTGCCCACGTAAAAATAGCATAGTCTACCTTATTTTTTTCTAAAAGTGTATCAATGTTTTCAAGCAACATAATGAGGTTAGTATTTTCACCATTGGATACATCGAGAGCGTTAATTACCTCAAAAGGACTGTCAAATTTTTTAGCCCATTCTGTGGCTCTATCAAAGGCAGAAGATCCATTGAACAATGGCTGGTGCACAAAACCGTCTGTTGACGGACTATAAAGAATTATCATTTTATTCATACTACCATACTATCGGAGAATTTTGCAAGTATCTTGACGCTATACACCACTTATTATAAGATACTCAATATGAAACATAATAATCTAGAATATATTTGTGCCCATTTAGGCGAAGAAGAAAAAATAATGGGAGCCGTTACCCCACCCGTTTTTATGAACTCACTTTTTGTATTTGATTCAATTGAAGATCATCTACATTTTGACGGAAATAAAAGTAATTCATACATGTATACAAGAAACGCAAACCCAACCGTTGAACTAGTAGAAAAAAAGCTTGCTGCCATTGAAGGAGCTGAGGCATGTGCATGTTTTGCATCTGGTATGGCAGCTATTACAACAGCAATTTTACACTTTATGAAAGCGGGCGACCATATCATAACAATAAAAAATGTATATGGACCGACGCGTAGCTTTATTACCGAAAATATGGCGTCTCTTGGTATGAGCCACGATTTTATAAATGACAACGATACCGATGGCATAATTGCAGCAATAAAGCCAAATACTCGCGTTATTTATCTTGAAAGTCCGTCATCTCTTGTGTTAGAAATGCAAGAGCTAGAGTGCATTGTAAAAATAGCAAAAGAAAAAAATATTGCAACAATTATTGACAACACATGGGCTGCAGGCGTGTACCAAAAGCCATTTGATATAGGAATTGATGTAAGTGTTCATACTCTATCAAAATACTACGGCGGTCACTCTGATGTTGTGGGTGGATGTGTTTGTGCATCTAACGACATAATGGCAGTATTAAAACCAAAAGGACGTGAAATTTTTGGAGGCATTTTAGGAAATTTTGAAGCATGGCAAGTGTTAAGAAGCCTTCGTACATTTCCTTTACGCCTTGAAAAATCATCGAACAATGCCAAAAAAGTTGCAGAATACTTAGAAACAAAAAAAGAGGTAAAACGTATTAATTACCCTGGCGTAAGGTCTTACCCACAATATGCACTTGCTCAAAAACAAATTACGGGAAGTTCGGGGCTTATGAGTTTTGAACTCGATGCTAGTCTTGAAAAAACGGTTACCTTTTGTAATACACTAACATTATTCCAAAAAGGCGTTTCGTGGGGTGGATTTGAAAGTCTTGTTATAATGCCGTGTTATAAACTTACAGATGAAGAAGCACAGGATAGACACGCAACAAGAAATTTGGTGCGCCTCTATTGCGGACTTGAAAGTGCCGATGACATGATAGAAGACTTAGAAAATGCATTTAGGATTCTTTAATACTAATAGCGTGTAAACACATAGGTTCACACTTACTCATGTTGCTTTGTGAGTTCATAGAGTATAACAGAGGTTGCTTGGGCTACATTTAGGCTTTCAAGCCCCTCATCTATGCTCGGTATGCGTACCAAAACATCGCAGGATTTTTTTACCATGTCAGAAATGCCCGCTTCTTCGTTTCCGAGTACTACCGCACAAGGAAGGTTTTCTAAGCCCCGATCTTTTAAAATACTTTGCAAACCTTGCAAAGTATGAGTCGTTCTAACATCGGTTCCAACACTTACAAATAAGCCTTTTACATCGCTTAATAAACGATTAATTGACTCAGTTTTGTAAAAATTCACTAAGTCCATACCACCCTTTGCTATACGATATGTAGACGTTGTAACGCTGCTTTGAGCATCATCACTTGAAAGTATAATTGTTTTTATGCCAAAAAAGGCACATGAGCGCACAATAGCACCAAGATTATTTGCGTTCGATATTCTATCTAGTATAAGTATGTGCTTTGACTCTTTTGCAATGGCTTGTAATGTAGGAAAATTAAGCTCTTTTAGCTCTAATCTATTAATCATTGCAACAACACCTTCGTGATGCGTTGAGCCACAAAGTTTTTCAAGCTCTCTTGACTCAACAAGGTTATACGGTTTTTTATTTTGGGCAAGTTCCTTACACAGATTTGAAAAAACGCCCTTTCTATGTTCTGCAAAATACAGGCGTGTTATGAGATGTGCATTATGTTTAGCAAGCGATTGAACCGCTTCAAATCCACAAACTGCAAGTTCATTAAATTGTTTATTTTTCATTGTGGGTAAGTATAATGATTTTCTTCATTTTTAGCAATGCACTTTAGAGATCTTTGCGGGGCAATTCTAAATCTGATACAAATTTTATAACACAAATAATACTTGACAAATTTTTTAAATCATTTATACTATACATATGTTTGCTATACAAATATATGGACTTAATAATGGATAGAGTAATTCTACACAGCGATATGAACAATTTTTATGCCTCGGTTGAGTGCATGTTAAACCCTGAATTGCGCGATAAAAATGTAGCCGTTTGTGGCTCAACAGCGGAAAGAAGCGGCATAGTCCTTGCCAAAAATTACAGAGCAAAGGCATTCGGCGTTTTTACCGGAGAAGTTATTTGGCAAGCAAAACTAAAGTGCCCCGACTTAGTTGTTGTTCCACCCAACTACGACAAATATGTAAAATACTCAAAACTGGCAAAAGAGATTTATGCACGCTATACAGACCAAATAGAACCTTACGGAATGGATGAATGCTGGCTAGATGTTACCAAAAGCCAGCGTCTTTTTGGTAGCGGGTTTGACATTGCAGAAAAAATACGCACATCCATAAAAAGAGAACTGGGCTTAACCGTTTCGATAGGCGTTAGTTATAATAAAATTTTTGCAAAATTAGGTTCAGATATAAAAAAACCCGATGCAGTTACATGCATTGAAAAAGGAACCTTTAAAGAAACAGTATGGAATCTTCCAGCGCAAGAATTATTAGGTGTGGGGCGCTCAACAAAAAAGGTTTTACAGACTATGAATGTCTACACAATTGGACAACTTGCGAATACTTCTGAAGTAATTTTAAGGCGCAAACTAGGTAAAAATGGCGTAACACTTAAAACTTATGCAAATGGACTTGATACTTCACCTGTTTTACACTATGGTTGTGCACCACCAGTAAAAAGTATAGGACACGGCATAACAACTATACAAGACTTAGAAAATTCTGCAGAAGTGTGGACAGTACTTCTTGAACTTTCACAAGATGTTGGGCATAAACTGCATGTATACGGTAAAAAAGCATGCGGAGTTGCCATTGCCATAAAAGACAATCGACTATGTAGTCAAGAATGGCAATGTAAATTAGATTTTCCCAGCCAAAGTGCATCCATTATTGCAAAAAAAGCATTTGAGCTTTTTGAAAAAAACTATGAATGGGCATATGATGTTCGCTCTGTCAGTATTAGGTCTATTACCCTTATACAAGAAAACTCGCCCATTCAACACGATTTATTTACCGATGTTGTATCTGTTGCTAAAAGAGAGCGCCTTGATAAAACAATGGAAAAAATTCGCTCACGTTTTGGGAAACATTCAATTAGAAACGCTGTTTTACTCCAAAAGTTAAAAATTCCAAACGATACAGAATGTGTAATTACCATGCCCACAGGAATGCTGAAGTGATGCGTGTAGCAATATTAAAATTTTTCACCTACAGTTTCACGCTAATTTTCCCATGCTCCTCGTCACTCAATAAAGCACCACTTACTCTTACAACAGCACTTGCAAATGCGTTTGCCCTTTTCACAGATTCAATCAAGTTATAGTTTTTCTTTAACCCTGCAATGACAGAACCAATGTGGCAATCGCCAGCCCCTATAGTGTCAACTATGCTGGTTTTTATTCCTTCCACTATAGTAATCTTACAATCTTCAAGTACTAGAGCACCCTTTTCGGCAAGTGTAATTATTACAGAATTTTTTGTAAGCGTATGCAGAGTTTTTGCAGCTTCTTCAATGGTTGTACATTTGGTGTATTCCAAAGCTTCAGTAGCATTTAAATGGATTATTGGGTTAAGTGCAAAAAGCCTTTCTAAGCGAGATTTTTCAATATGGTTAATTCTTGGCCCTACAGCAAAAAATACTTGATACTGTGGATGTTCTTCTAAATACTCAACAATCTCAATACCCGTTGGGTCTTCTACTTCAATTCCGCAAATATAAACGCTATCTACAGTACTTGCATCAATTTTATTCATCCATTCTTTTTTAAAAATGTATTCTGCACCGTGATGTGAAAGAAAAGTACGCTCCCCATCATTTTCAACCAAACAATAACAACAACCATTTTCAATATCTTCAAGACGTATAAATGGTTGTATACCTTTATTTACAAGTTCTCGTTCAACAAATTCCCCATAGATACCGCTTCCAACAGGAGAACAAAGTGTATAGGGAATATTTTCTAAGCGTAACATATTTGATGCGTTGTATGCACAGCCACCAAGACTTTGTTTTTGGCTCAAAATATTTACATCTTGCGATTTTGTAGGTAAGTTGGGAATACCAATTATTACATCTACTACGGTAGACCCAATAACAAGAGTTTGCTTCATATCTATTTTCCTATCTTTGTTATTACAACTGCCATATCCAAAATGCCAAGCGCTAAATATTCATATTGCACATTATTATTTTTTACAAACTCTTGAAATGCTTTATACTCGTGTTTTTGCCAATTTGGGTAGTTTATATATTCATCAAAGACAATAACTGTTCCTACTTTTATTCTAGTAGCTAACAACTCTAGTACGGTCTTAGTTGATGAATAGAGGTCGCAGTCTATATGCAAAAAAACCACATCACTTTTCTTTTCTGCTAAGAACGGCGGCAAAGACTCATTAAACCAGCCCTTTACCAATTTTACATTTTTTTTAACATCTGGAAGCTTTCCGTCAAGATTAAAATGACCTTTAGCTTCTTTTCCGCCCCATGTTTCAGGTAATCCTTCAAAGGAATCAAAGCCGTAAAAAATCTTTTGTTTTACAAGGTTTGCACAAAAATTTATGCTCTCCCCTTGAAAAACTCCAAACTCTAAAAAAAGTGCATCGTCTTGCATATTATTTTCTTGGCATTTTTTTAAGGCATAATCGAGCACCTTAAAACGATCTTCTAAAATGAGTGCTTCAGATGCATTTTCATAAAAATAATCTACACTTTCTTTTGCAGCACGCTCATAAATCATGCTTTTCATATTGTAAGATCGAATTGGAAACTGTTTTCGCAGTTCTTGGAGTTCTTTTTCAAGACTTTTAAGTATTTTTAGTATATTTTCATCATTCATTATTAATTCCTAATTCCTAATTCCTAATTAGGAATTAGTCTTTGTACGGTATTTCAATTTGCATTCTGTCGCGCGTTAAAAAGGTTTCTGGAAAAACATTTTTTGCTTCTTCTACAAGGGGTTTTAGTTCTTTGTCGGTGTAACGAGGACTGTAATGAATAAGACCCATTTTATCAACCTGTGCATCTTTAGCAATAGTTGCAGCTTGTACGGCTGTCATATGTTTTTTTTCAATTGCTTGGTCTAGTGCATCATGTGCAAACATTCCCTCGCAAATAAAAAGATCTGATCCTTGTACTTCTTTTGCTATACTCGGTAAATAAAGCGTGTCGGTCACAAAACTAAACTTTCTGCCACTTCTTTTTGCACCCACTACTTGGATAGACTTTACGATACTACCATCTGCAGCTTCTACATCCTCACCCCGTTGTAGTTTTGACCACAGAGGCCCCATGGGAACGCCCAATTCTTTTGCCTTTGCAGGATCAAACTCGCCAGGTCTATCCAATTCTTCCAAGGTATAACCTACGCATGGCTTAGTATGCTTTAAAGGAAAAGCTCGAATGTAAAAATCTTCACCTTCGAAACACACACAAGGCTCAGTTATTTCTTTAATAATTATGGGATAATTTATGTACATATCCAATACTTGACGACTTGATTCAATATATTCTTTAATTTTTGGTGGTCCATAAATATACAAGGGCTCATCCCTATCAACTTGAGATGAAAGCATAAGAATGCCTGGAAGTCCTGTTACATGGTCTGCATGTGTGTGACTTACAAATATTGCATTAATTTTTTTCCATTTTAGATTTAGTCTTCTAAGAGATACTTGTGTTCCCTCCCCACCATCAAATAGAAAAAGCTGCCCTTCTCGGCGTAAAAGTACAGAGGTTAAATGTCTATATGGAAGTGGCATCATCCCACCACAACCCAACACAAATGCTTCAAGATTCATGCATGCATTATAGCGAAAAACAAAGGATAACTCAAGTAGAAGATAAAAAAATGATTATATAGTATTGAAACAATCCTTTAAAATTGATATATTATTTTTTCAATATTATTACACAAAACAGCAAGGATATATATGCTAAAAATGACAAAAAAATTACTATTCATTATGTGTGCACTAGTAAGTACCGTATCATTGTTTTCTGAGCACGATAATACAACCGAAGTTTCTGGACCAACAAACAAAGGCTTTTCAATCTTATATAAATCACCAACAGATAAATACTATGTTGGTTGGTTGGATAAAAGAGCAATGATATCTACCGTTTTTCTTAATCATAACTTTGATTTAGAAGAGACCTTTAGAATAAAGGACGCCCAATACCCTATTAATTTTTCCGATGTATTTATTTTTTTTGATACGAGAGTTACAAAAGAAATACAATTTTATAGAAATAAATATTTTTCTATTGGTGGAGCGGGTGCTGCAACAGCATCTCTTTATAAAAAAGAAGAAAGAATCAATAACATGAACTATTATACCTATGAATTTGCGGGGGAATTTGCAGCATATATTGATATCTACTTTCAAGAGATTTTAGATACAAATTTGAAAATAAGGCTATATCCAGTATACCATCATTCTACACACTTTGTGGATGGCTATAAATCTTCCTTTGCACAAATGGGTGGTAGCTTTGAATTTTTTGGGTTAAGTGCACACTATTATGCAAATGTGAACAACCATTCATTTTCACCATATGCAGGAATTGAAGCAACATATAGATATGCCGGTAATGGTGCACCTGCATTTAAAGCACATATAGGTAATGATTATCGTTTTACATTTTCACAGCATTATGATATGAGTATAATTTCAGGCTTTAATGTAGCCTATATTCGAGATAATATGGATGTAGCACAACTTATAAAAAATCAAAATCATATTGCAGTTGCTGTCGGTACAGGAGTAGAATTTCACAATGTAGTTCTAGCAGCAAAATACAGGTATGAAAGAGGGCGTAGTGCAACAACCTATTATAAAGAACAGTCTAGCATAGGATTAGAATTTTCAACGTATTTATAAAGAAAAAAAATGCATACCAAAAGTCTAGCAAAAAGTATTGTTCCAAGTAAAATATAAAGCAAGGCTTAAAAAAACATAATTTCGAGCCACAAATGCGTATATACAAAATTATTTTTAACGATTATGCCGTTGTCTCACAGTTGTATCAATAATATTTCCGTTTTCATCTTTAATTACACCACCAGTATGTGTAAGTGTACCATCATAATCAAGTGCTTGGCCATATCGATTAATATCACTCATATTTATTGTAATTTCGCCACCAGATATTAAAATATCATTGTTTGAATCGATACCATCGGTATCTTCTCCATGTGTTTCAAGATACAGTTTTCCACCATGTATTGCAAGAAGGCTATAATCTTCAGGGGTATTTATAGCATCGTCTGTAGAGATTATGCACATTGTACCACCATGTATTGTTACGTATGCACCTTCAATACCTTCAACACAAGACTGAATATCTATTGTTCCACTTTCAACGGTTATAGCCGACTCAGAATGAATAGCATCGTCACCTGCATGTATGGTGTAAAAACCCCCATTAATAAGTATATCGCCATTTGAGTCAATTGCATCTTCTGGGGTTTCTATGGATAGCCTTGTATTTTCAAGTGTTAAATTTTCTTTGGTTTTAATTGCATCTACATAGGTAGACTTTAGAGAAAGTGCTCCCTCACCAACAATGGAAAGGTTTGCACTTGAATACAGTGCTGCATTAGGAATAGAATCATCATCGCTGTCTTCCCCTTTATAGCTAATCGAATTACTTGTATTTTTTTCTAAAATAATTACAACATTTTCTGCTTTTTTGATGTAAAAGGGACTTCCTTGAGATCCTACAAGATGTGCATTATTAAAAACAACATACACAGTACCCGAATCATTTGAAGCCACGGTAATCATTCCATTATGTAAAATACCGGTTAGCTCATACACTCCACTATTTGTTATGGTAGTACTTCCGTTTTGAAGTTTAAGTATTTTTCTATCTAAACGTTCCCAATTGTCATATGATTGAGCACTTAACAATAATGAATTAAGTACAAGTGCTATAAAAACAACCGTTTTTTTCATAAAAATCTCCACTTATTCCGAATACATAAAATATACCTAACATACCTTAAAATACTCTGAAACTTTTAATTTTTGTTCAATTTATTGATTGTTTTACCAAGAATTGTTTATTCCACATTCCTACACTGTTCTTTAATATTTTCCAATGCTTCTTTTGCAGAAAGTACTTCATCTGAAATTTCTTTAAGCTGACTTTTT
>CAZUPJ010000036.1:0-10623 GCA_964622185.1 uncultured Treponemataceae bacterium | reverse complement strand
TTTTCTGCTCTGTAGTATTCGTATAGTCTCGCTCGAAGCATACTCATACAAGTTGCCTTGTTCATAGTTTGACTACGTTCTGTTTGGCAAGCAACAATCGTATTTGTAGGAATATGTGTAATTCTAACCGCAGAATCAGTTTTATTAACGTGTTGTCCGCCCGCACCGCCTGCTCGATATGTATCAATTTTTAAATCTTCTTGGCGTATATCAACATCGATACTGTCATCAAGAACGGGAAAAACGTAAACCGATGTAAAAGATGTATGACGGCGTGCATTTGAGTCAAATGGGCTAATTCGTACAAGGCGGTGAACTCCAGCTTCTGACTTTAAATAGCCATACACATAGTCACCCGAAATTTGTATTGTTACCGATTTTATGCCGCCTTCTGCTTCAAGCATATCTACAACAGAAATTTTGTAGCCACGACGCTCTGCCCACCTTGTATACATACGAGAAAGCATTTGTGCCCAGTCGCAAGCTTCTGTTCCGCCTGCACCTGAATGTATTGTTAAAAATGCATCATTTTTATCCACTTCATCAGAAAGTAAATTAAGTATACTGAGTTTTTCAAAACTCTCTTGCGAAGTGTTGTAAAGAGTTTTTATTTCTTCTTCAAGTTCGGCATCAGAAGTCTCATCCAAAAGTTCAAAAAGAGCCTCTATGTTCTCCATGTTTTCAATTAATTCTTTCCAAGGCTCAATTCTGTTTTTAAGCATTTTTATTTCAGAAAGTACTTTTTCAGCTTTTGACGGGTCTTCCCAAAAGTCGGCAGCTCCGCTAAGCTCTTCTTTTTCAGCTATTCTTTTTTCAATTGTAGCAGAGTCAAAGACGCCCCCAAACATCGAAAATATCAGCCTTTAATGTTGCAATAGGAGATTTTAATTCATCTATCATGTAATACCTCTTAATTATTCTTTTGGTGCTCTAAGCATACATCGTTTCCACTTCTTTTTATTTAGCTCAGTAATTGCCATTAACCCACTTATCGGATATTGATACATTCTAAGCCTATCATAATAATCAGTAATACGGTCTATATCCTTTTTTAGCTTAACCAATTGACCTTCAGAAAGAGACGGGTTTTCCCAACACGCCCTTTGAACTTTTAAAAATCCATACTGAGAAAGTACCGAAACTATTGCTCTTGAAGAATCCACTCCACCAGGGTCTAAAACTATAGAAACAAACATAAATATAGAATAAATGAAAGTTTACATCTTGTCAAATACTTATTTTATGTTATAATAACATAAGTATGAAAAAAACAGCAATTTTTATTATCATGTGTATTTTTGCAACCATTTGCGGCGCTCAAAGTGTTCGCCCTATGGTGGAAAACATAAATGTAACAACACCTGGACAAACTGATATAGTTACGATTACGTGGACTTTCAAAGAAAACTCATTATCTCAAATAAAAGAACTCTTAGTGTACAAAAAAACTGAAACTATTATTAAAAGTTCGGATATATCAATGCTTGCTCCTATAGCATCACTTCTACCAACCCAAGCATATTTTTCCGATACGATAACCGATTTTAGCAGTTACTATTATGCTGTGGTTGCAAGAAAAAATGATGGGCAGCTATATGATGTTATTATTCCAACCGTAAATGCAACTAACATTGCAATATTTAAAGAAAAAAGTCAAAATGTGATTGCACCTACAGAAGAGAATGCATATGCCAATGCATCAAGTCAAATTGATTCAACGATAAAAGCACCATTACGAGAAAGACCTCTTCCATCACTACTTATTATACAAGACTCAACAAGCAGCGAGCATCCTTTAGTTAGCGAAGCAGCACTTGGCACGGCAGATTCACTTGCTTATTCAATCGAAAATGAAATGTTTTTAACTCCTTATATTCTCGACGAAGACAAAAATGGAAGCACAGCAACAGGGGATGATTACACATTATTTTTAATTGTACGTTCACTTATTGCACAAGAAAACTGGGCTACGAGCCAAGAAGAGTTGTTGCGATTTTTACAAGTGAATAGAACTGCCGCTACAACAATTCGCGCAAATTTTTATCTTGCACAATGTTATTATTTTCAACACAATTATAGGCAAGCTCTAAGTCATTTTCAAAAAACGGAAAAACTGTATCCTGTACAATCAAAAAAATGGATAGAAGAATCACTAAATAAATTTACCATTAATTAGCTAATCCATCTACACTTACACAACGTTGAATATGTTAATTTTTACTTACCTTTTAAACCCTTGAGTAAAATACTATATTATGTTATATTTTATCTCATATTATAGATATTAGTGAGGTTTTATTTTGTACCAGAATGTAGATCCAAAGGTTAATTTTTCAAAACAAGAAGAAGCAATTTTAGAGTTTTGGAAAAACAATGATATTTTTAAAAAATCAATAGATGCACGAGAAGGACAAACCGAATACGTGTTTTACGACGGTCCTCCATTTGCAACCGGCTTACCCCACTTTGGACACTTTATTCCTAACACTATAAAAGACATTATTCCACGCTATCAAACAATGAAAGGGAAAAAAGTAGAACGCCGTTTTGGTTGGGATTGTCACGGACTTCCAGTTGAAAACTTAATTGAAAAAGAACTCGGTCTTAATTCTAAAACAGATATTGAAAAATTTGGTGTAGATAAGTTTAATGAAGCGTGCCGTGAAAGTGTACTTAGATACGTAAATGAATGGAAACATACCATTACACGACTTGGCCGCTGGGTAGACTTTGACAACGACTACAAAACTATGGACTCAAGCTATATGGAATCTATTTGGTGGATTCTAAAGACGCTATGGGAAAAAGATCTTTTAACTGAAGGTTTTTACATTTTACCATACTGCCCCCGCTGTGCAACGGTACTATCTAACCACGAGCTAAGCCTTGGCGGATACAAAGATGTTCACGACCCTGCAGTTACCGTGCGCTTTAAAGTAAAAGAAGGTAACGCACATGTTACAGACATTGAAAATACTTACTTTTTAGCATGGACAACTACCCCTTGGACACTACCTTCAAACCTAGGCCTTGCTGTAGGACCAGAAGTAGATTATGTAAAAATTAAAGACGGGGACGACTTTTATATTTTTGCACAGTCGAGACTTGCAGCTTATTACAAAAACGAAGAAGACTACACTATTGTATGGACAAAAAAAGGCTCAGAGCTTAAAGATATGCGCTACGAGCCATTATTCACATACTTTGCAGAGCACCAGAGGGCAACCGAAGATTACCCAAAATCTATTGGAGCTTTTCGAGTATTTGTTGGAGATTTTGTTACTACCGAAGACGGTACCGGTATTGTGCACACTGCTCCAGGCTTTGGTGAAGAAGACAATAAAATCTTTAAGGGCACAAACATTCCAACCATTTGCCCTATTGATGCAGAATGTAAGTTTACAGATGAAGTTTCAGACTATGTAGGCCGTTTTGTAAAAGACTGTGATAAAGACATTATTGAAAGACTCAAAAACGAAGGAAGTCTTGTAAAGCGAGACCAAATTCTTCACTCATACCCACATTGTTGGCGATGTGGAAGCCCGCTTATTTACCGAGCAATCGGAAGCTGGTTTGTTGGTGTTGAGTCCATTCGTGATAAGCTTTTAAAAGCAAACGATCAAATTACATGGCAACCCGAACATATTAAAGCTGGCCGTTTTGGAAAATGGCTTGAAGGTGCACGAGACTGGGCAATTAGCCGAAACCGCTACTGGGGAAACCCAATTCCTGTGTGGAAGTGTGATGACTGCGGTAAGTCAATTTGTGTTGGAAGCCGAGACGAATTAAAAGAGCTTTCAGGTATTTACCCAGAAGACTTACATAAACATTATGTAGATAAAATAGAGATTCCCTGTGAATGTGGAACAAGTATGAAGCGTGTTCCAGAAGTATTAGACTGTTGGTTTGAATCAGGGTCTATGCCGTATGCGCAAAACCACTATCCATTTGAGAATAAAGACTATTTTGAAAGCCACTACCCTGCAGACTTTATTTCAGAAGGGTTGGATCAAACAAGAGGATGGTTTTATTCACTCACTGTTTTAGCAGCGGCTCTCTTTGGCAAGCCTGCTTTTAAAAACTGTATTGTTAATGGTCTTATTTTAGCATCTGACGGTAAAAAGATGTCTAAGAGCCTGAAAAACTACACCGACCCTGCTATTGTAATGGATCAGTTTGGAGCAGATGCTATTCGTATGTTCCTAATACACTCAGCCGCGGTAAAAGCTGATGACTTAAAATACTCTGACGAAGGGGTGAGAGATGTTCTAAAAGGTATACTTATTCCACTTTGGAACTCATACAGCTTTTTTGTAACATATGCTAATATTGACGCATATAAGGCAACTGGGAAAGCATTTGACAAAGAGCTTCCGGTAAACCCGTTAGATAAATGGATTTTATCAATTACGCAAAAAATGGTGCAAGACGTAACAGAAGCAATGGATAATTACGATTTATCAAAGGCTATTGACCCTATTGTTCTCTACATTGACCAACTAAATAACTGGTACATTCGCCGAAGCCGCCGACGTTTTTGGAGAAGTGAAAATGATGGAGACAAAGCAGAAGCATATGAAACATTGTACACAGCCCTACGCACCTTTACACAAGTAGCAGCCCCAGTTATTCCATTTATCACAGAAGCAATGTGGCAAAATCTCCGATTGGATAGCGACAAAGAATCAGTGCACCTTTGCGACTACCCAATTTATGATGAATCTAAGCGTGATTTAGATTTAGAATTTGAAATGGATACGGTACAAAAAGCTGTTTCCATGGGACGTTCGCTCAGATACCAATATAACTTAAAAATTAGGCAACCTTTAAAAAGTGTTGAGTTTGTTACAAGAAATCCCGAAGAAAAAACCGTTCTTTTGGCGATGGAAGAATCTATTAGAGAAGAATTAAACGTAAAAAAAATAGTATTCCATGAACGAGAAGATGAACTTGTTGAATATAAGGCAAAGGCAAACTTTAGAACTCTTGGAAAAGAACTCGGTCCATTAATGAAAAAAGCTTCAAATATTATAGAAGAACTTGACCAAAACAGCATTCAATCGTTATTGGAAGGTTCTATTTTGAGTATTGATGTAGAGGGAAAAACGGTAGAGCTTACTGAAGAAAAAATTGTTATTGAGCGTATTGAAAAGGCAAACCTAAAAGTATTAAATGAGGGAACTCTTACTGTTGCACTAGATTCTGAAATAACAGAAGAACTCCGATTAGAAGGCTATATTAGAGACCTTGTACGCGGCGTGCAAAACGAGCGAAAAGACAAGGGCTTAGAAGTAAGCGACAGAATTAATTTATCACTTACCAGTGCTACAAGCGAAAGCCAAGTTGAGCTTAAGAAAGCGTTTGACAGCTTTGTTGATTATATAAGTTCAGAAACATTGTGCGTAGTAGCGACATGGGTTGAATCTATTGCAAGTGGCACAGATATTGATGCAGGCGACTTAACATGGAGAATAAATATTGAAAAAGCATAGATTTATGTTTATTTTGGGAATTTTTATTGTAGTAGCACTCACAGGATGTGCTACTATGCCTAAATTTTCTGAAGAGATAAATCCTCTTACACTTTTTGATGAAAACGCTGCTATGTATGCACATGTAACAATTGACGGCAACGAAAAAGTACTGCATAATTTACTACTAGATACTATTTCAGGGTTGGACGAAGATTCAGTTGATATGATATTATCACAAAGTCAATCGTTATATATTGCTTTTTTTGACAAACTTCACTCAGACGATTCTTATATTCAAATTGCATTGCAAGGAACCTTTCCAAAATTTATTGTAAATTCATCATTAAATGAAAGTAAAGGTTGGAAAAAACACTCCGCTGAATTACATGATACAAAGTACAGTTATAAAGAACATACTACAGGTATTCAACTTGCAACAATAACGTCTTCTCTTATTGTTTTATCAACGCAAAACGTAAGCATATTACAAGAGAGATATAGAAAAAAGAACTATACTAACATTCAGTGGCCAGTTGCATACAATGAAGAAGGTTTCTTAACGTCAATTAAAGATTTATTTATTGATGAGTCATCCATAACTTTATATTTTCCAAATGCAAAATCACTTATACCTTCAATATTGCGAGCTCCGATTGAGCTTGCTATAGAATATGCTTTTGGAACAATAAAATTACTCGAAGATAAAACCCTTACAATGGACATCCAACTAAAAATGGAAGATGCTCGCATAGCAAGAGGAACCGTAACCATATTAAAGCTAGCAACATTAGCATCTGATATAACCGTAGAAATAAAAGATGATACAATTATCATACTTTCAAACATACCTTTTACTTCCTTAATTTTTGGAAGTATGCAAAAAAACTAACATTCACGAGGAATTAAACATGAGCAATAATTCAAAGATTATACTAAAAGCAGAAGCACTCGATGGCTATTTAACAGAAAATGACCAGAATTTTCTAGCAAAAATGGATTCAATGTATGACGAAACAATGAACTCTTTTAAAATTATTGCCTCTGGTGGCTTTGGATCTACAATGGCACAGGAAGAAAAAAAAATCATTTCTTCTTTTAATGAAATGGGTAAATATATGCAGGAAATTTGCAAAGAAGTTCCTGCTCTCAAAGTGTTTTCTTTTGAAACAGATCCCTCTGCACATGCAGAAGCATCTCGCGTTATTGCAAAGCTAAGAGATACAAGAACAGGTCATGATGAGTTTGTATACTATACCCAAAGAGCGTATGAAATGCTTTTTAGAATGGCGTATGCGGGAAGCCAAACCGAAAACAAAAACTATTTAGTTGTAAAAACACCTGTAACAGCACCAGTTCAAAATTATTCCGTCCATAAAATTCCTGATATAGATTATAAAATTGATAATACTGTAATGTGTGTTATGCTTAGAGGTGCCCTACTCCCTTCTATGATTATGTCTAAAGAATTTGAAGAATATTCATCACATGGCTACGTAACACCATTTGCACTCTTTAAAATAAAACGTGATGATTCTAAAAAAGAATCAAATATGGAATATATTCTCGACTTAAAGAAATCTTTCTTTTCGTTAGAAGAACTTGATGGCAAAGATTTAGTATTTGCAGACCCTATGAATGCAACTGGTGGCTCTCTTGTGACAATTGTAAATTACTTACTTGAAAATGGTGTTAAACCTAAGTCAATCAAGTTTTTTAACGTGATCTCTGCATTAAAAGGAAGTCTAAGAATAGTTAGAGCAATAGAAAACTGCACATGCTACACACTTTGGATGGATCCTGTTCTCAATGCTTCTGCTTACATTATGCCAGGACTAGGTGATGCAGGAGACAGATTAAATGGTGTTGACACAGAAGAAAATCAACGAAATATTATACAGCTGATTGCAGATTATGGTTCCAATATTTCTGGTCTTTACAGGTCACAACTTAATAAGATTGAACAAACGGTTTTAGGGAAATGACAAAAGCTAATTCATTACAATATCTTAAACTACTTTCGTTTCTGCTTTCCTTACTGTTTATTTCCTGTACAACAAACAGTGCTCGGTTGGAATCTTTACAGTTAAACTTAGTGCAAGAATATATATTGCTTTCAGACGAATATATAGAGTTAAAAGAGTATGGAAAAGCCTTAGAACTTTTAGAAAAAGCAAATAAGATAGAACAAAAAAACGAAAACATAATATATAAAACAGCACGTGCTGCAGCACTAAACAGCAGTTGGAGCATTGCTATTGATAATTACAGTTATCTTTTATCGCTTGACCCTGAAAATATTACAATTCAAAAGTCTATTGCATGGATATCTGCTCAAAGTGGTGATATTGAACTATCACAAAATCTTTATGCAGAATTGTATGAAGCACATGACTACGATAAAGAAATTTGCACAAACTATATTTTGGTTCTTGTTGCAGGCAATGAAATTGAGCAAGCTAAACTAATTTTTGATGCCTATTCAGAATTATACCCCGATGAAGAAAACTTAGAAGAACTATTTGAAGCAATTGAAGAATCCTTACCCGAAGACATACAACTAGAAGAAACAGAGACTGAATTAATATTGACTGATGATACAGATAGCGATAAAGAAAATGAGAGTATTAGTGAATAGTATTTAATTAGTATTATAAATGAGTACTTGAAACAAACTGACGATACTTTTCTGCATTTACTCTGAAAGCGACAATTGGTAAATTTTCTTCCTCAAAAGATCGTTCAACAGCTTCAGATACCTCCGTCATAATTCTACTTCCAGGAAGTATACGAAGAGCTCGTGTAGATAAGCCTATTCCTATTTGACAAACTAAGCTTTCATCTTTTAAAATAGTAATTATATGATTATATATTTCTTCTGATAATACCATAGACTGGTCTAAGTTATTATTTAAAATAATACCAGCAAATCCATTATCTTTATATTCAAAAACGAAATCGCGATATTTAAAATATTCTAAAAGCATTGTTGCAATTTTTTTCTTTGTGTTTAGTTGATTTTCTATTCCCTTTATTTGTATAAAAATGAGAGCTAAATCTTGCTCTGAAGATGCAGCTCTGATAAGCTCGGCATCAAGCCTTGTTTCCATGTAGGATTCCCAGCTAACGCCAGTAACATCAGAAAACAACCCCATCGGGTCACTAACTATCGGAACAGTACTATCTTCTACCTCAATGTTTTGAATTTCAATTTTGTCCTCAGTTTCTTCTGCATTTTCTGCTATATAATCATAAATGAAAGCATCATAATTACTCTCTTCAGATTCATTTACCCGTGGCTCAGTCTCTGTAGCTATTTCAGATAGATTTTCTACACCTGGTTTTTGTACAATATTTTCTATACTGTTATCTTCAGTGTCAACTTCAGCCTCGCCATTTGTTTCAACTTCAGTTTCACTTTCATTTTCATCAAAAAAATCGTCCCAAGTACTTTCTTTTTCACGAAAAACAACAGGAATAGTTTCTGTCTCATCATAATCATCATATATGTCTTCATTATCGACCGTTTTCATTGCAAGTACAGAACTACCATTTGCACTTGTCAAAACATAATAAACGATGAATACTATTAAAACAAGTGTGTATGCGAGGATAATTAAAAATGAAATCCTGGCTGAATTATATATATCGACAGGTCTTAAAACATAACTTACTGCATTAAGTACAATATCTTGACCTGTTTGGGATGGTATCACTATTGAATGGGTTTTAAGCATTGGAGAAGATGCAATCAAAACGGGTTTATTAGTTGTGTCAAACCTTACTACACTGGAATTTGCAGGATACACAAAAAAAGGTTCCGTATTTTTAGAGACATTTACAGCGGCAATATATGAATTATTATCAACTGCATTTTTGATACTATTAAAATAATAATTCAAACCTTCTGTAGTTTGCATTGAATTTACATATGAATTAATATTTGAATTTTGTACAAAAGAAGCAAATTCATTCCGAGATTTTTCTTCGCCTTGTAACATTGTGGCATATATCGAAACAATAAAATAGACAATAGCTAATATAAATATTGCTATTCCGCTGTATGCTAGGATTTTAGTATTTTTTCCACCCATAAATTTCTCCGCAACTCCCTTATACATATATTATAGCATTGTATCTCAAGAATGTATAGTTACATTTAAGACAATTTTAAAAATTTCTGATATTTTTATTTGTGTTGACTTTTTAGTTGCAAACCAAGCAATAAATGGAAGAAGTGTTTTTTTTGTGTTTTCATTTACCTCATTATTATCACACGCTACCAATTGTTTACGATAATACTGAATAAATTTTCTTCCAGCAAATGATTCTTCCCAAGTATTTTTAACAAGCATTTGGCTATCACTTTTATGTGATTTTGGATTAAAAGCTCTAAAAAAATCATCGTAGGCTTTTTTATACGTATCTAACAATGAAGTTGTATATCTATTTCCATCTTTTTTTAACGAGCTTCGATACATTAATGCAGATAACGAATTCTCTACTGTATTTAAGCGGTTTGCAGATGCGTTAAATATTGAGTCCATATACGTACCTTTAGCATACATTTTTCCATCTAAATAGCCAAAATCGCAACCACCGCTAGTAATTTTAGAAAAGCCAACGAGTTTTGCAAAATTTAGAGCAGAAAGAGCTACCGTACCGCCAGTACTGCAAATTGTTGGAAAAAAATCAATATTTGTTTTATCTTTATACCATAAGCTTGCAAATAAACAAAGTGGATGATTACCTCTAAAAAAACAAAGTGTTTTATTTTCTTTTGCTACGGCTTTAACTGCTGCAGGGTTTGCACATAGGTCAAAAGCAAATATAGTATGTTCATTTTTTTTACACATAAAATGATTATGAGATATAAATTGTGCATCAACACTAAGAACTACATCACTAGCAATACCGTTCATAGTTAAGGCATGATATGCCGTATCAGTTGCAAAAATAAAGTATTTTTCCCTGCATTGTTTTAATTCAACAAAATAGTTTTCTAATCCAGGCCCAGCTCCAGCAATAAAGGCGATTTTTTTAGTTGGGAATATGGTTTTTGAAATATTCAGTAAATTTTTTGTTGGGATACCTTCACAAAGCTGTAAATTTTGTAAAATGTTTCTATGCCAAAGCTTTCCAAAGTGCGCTT
>CAZUPJ010000035.1:0-10628 GCA_964622185.1 uncultured Treponemataceae bacterium | reverse complement strand
GAAACAATTGTAGTTTAAAATATGGAGCTCGGCTAATTCACTCTGTTTTAGGAGACAACTCTACGGTATCATGTTGTGAAGTTTTAAACAATCTCGTATTCCCTTCCCATGAGCAGCATCATAATAATTCATTTTTAATTGCAACAATGATTATGGGGCAATCAAATATGGCAGCAGGAGCCACTGTTGGTTCAAATCATAACAGCCGTGGAAATGATGGAGAAATAATTGCAGGCAGGGGCTTTTGGCCAGGATTATCATCTACTCTAAAGCACAACAGCCGGTTTGCTAGCTTTACACTTATTACAAAGGGCAATTATCCCAATGAAATGAACATCATGCTTCCTTTTAGCTTGGTCATCCGAAATTCGCAGTATGGAAGGCTAGATGTTATGCCCGCATACTATTGGATGTACAATATGTATGCACTTGAAAGAAATTCTTGGAAGTATAAAAATCGTGATAAACGAAAACACATAGAGCAACAAATAGTAACCGATTATCTTGCCCCCGATACTATTCAAGAAGTTATGTTGGCACTTTCACTTTTAGAACTCTGGACAGGAAAAGCGGTGTACAATCATTTGGGAGAAACACTTCCAAGTGATGAAAAAGAAATTAAAAAACGTGGAAAACTGTATCTTACTCAAAAGAGCGATGTTGTAAAAAACTTACATGTAGTCGGCGAAAATATGGAAAGAACAAAAAAGCCTGTTTACATTATTAAGGTGGCAGAAGCATACAGTGCCTATATGCAAATGCTTTTATTTTACAGCGTAAAAGCAATTGCCGAGTACACAGATTCAAGTAATGTATCAATTGAAAAATTCTTAACATCAAATACAGATGATAAACTTCTTAAATGGCATAATGTTGGAGGACAACTTATGCTGGAAAGCAAGCTTACACAATTACGGAAAGATATAACAGAAAACAAGTACCCAACATGGAAGCATATTCATGCTAAGTATACTGTTTTATGGGAAGAGTATACGAAAGACAAAGCACTTATGGCTTTGCATATTTTAAAGCTAATAAACGAAAATAGATGCATTGAAAAAAATAATTGGGCTATACTCATAGAAAAAGCAATACAAATTAGAAACTATATTGAAGAGCAAGTGTATATCACAAAAATAAAGGATTATACAAATTCATTTCGTTCTTGCACATATAGAAATGCAGAGGAGCAAAAAAATGTATTGGGAACAATTGAAGATAATCCATTTATCCAGACGGCAAAAAAGGATACGCAAGATTTTATCGCATTAATGGATAAAGTACGATTATAAAAGCTATGGATGTTTTCTGCATCCATCAAAGTCAATATGCCATAAAAAAAGGCCTTTAGCTGGTGCTGTTGCAGAGGCTTTTTTTCTATTTTTTGCGTCAATTATATCTTGAAAATCTTTTTTTGCTAAGCCTTTCATGTCTAAATCTATAAGTGTGCCTACTATTGTTCTAACCATTTTCCATAAAAAAGCATTTGCCCTAATTTCGAAAACCAGTTTTTCATTATCATAAAAAAAATGGGCTTTTTCAATATCACGAAAAGAAGAAACACTTTTATCACCAAGTGCTGTAAACGACATACAGTCTGTTTCTCCAATCAAACAAGATGCCATTGCATTTAAGTTTTCTATGTTTGGTTTGTATCGCAACCACCACACATACAACATATTATGTGCAAAGGGAGCAGAAGGATTACAGTGAAAAAAATAACGATAGGATCTACTTGAAGCACTATAACGAGCATGAAAATCGTCATCTTTTTCTTCAGCCTTATTTATACGGATATCATTTGGTAAAAAACAATTAATTGCATCAGCATAATTAGCTATGGGGATTGAATCGATTGGAGACATAAAATGTGCAACTTGGCCTATTGCATGAACACCCGAATCAGTTCTTCCGGATCCGATGACCTCAATATCTGTTTTATGAAGTAAAGTTAAAGCTCTTTCAAGTTCTCCTTGAATAGTTTTATCTTCTTTTTGTCGTTGCCACCCAATATAACTTGTTCCATCATATGAAATTGTTAATGCGATCTTTCTCATTCTTCATCATCGTCATCATCGGTGAGCATATTTGCATCTTGAAGTTCTTTTGTCATTTGATCGTAAAGAGCGCGAGAATGCTCCAAAAGCGGTCCAGGTTTATTTTTTGAAGATTTTCCTAATCCAAATCCACGTGCAATAGCTCTTTTGTACGTATCAAGTTTTTTTAAACGTTCATTCATATTGGTTCTTTGACCATATTTATATTCAAGAAAACCACATAGATATATTACCCCATCATATCCATAATTCTTGTCTATATCGGGTCCAAAATGACCAATAGCGGTAATGTCTTCTACTCGTGCTTGCTCATAGTCAAGCGATTGTTGATAAAAAAACATTGACTTATGATAAAATCGTTGCATAATATAATCAAACCCTCTATCTGGTACGAGAGCATTCAAGTCCCCTGTAAGCCACGCCAAACGCAGTGTTATTAATGCCTTTTTGATACATGGTGAATAATTATGAGGAAGCTTTTCATAACATTGCAATGCTAAATAATAGACTGCTACTCCATCATAGAGGGTTCTGGGACGTGTTAAATCATAAAAAGGTGTAATCTTTTCAACAATTTCTTTTCGCTCAGCCTCTGTATCGATAATTTCATTTATTAAATCAGCATCTTTTATACTTTCAAAGTCATTCCACAAAAAGGCAGCATGACAAACAGGACAAGCTGCAACGGAATAAATCATTGGATAAATAGGTCCATATTTTATTGAAGGTTCAAATGTTCTTCGAAGCTCCTCTGTAAGCTCGCCTGCTATCATACGCCCACCACCAGAAAGTATTTCTTCCTTTGCAAATTCTTTTTTGCAAAAAGGACACATCGTCTTTTTTTTAGAATAAAATGAAACCGCTAAATTTTTAGGCTCTTCCTTTTTTTTATATCTATTCATAGTTCCCTCATTTTTTTTCCAAGATTACTTGTGCTATTGCATATTCTTTTTCATGTGATAATGAAAGATGAATAGCAGTAGCCCCACAGTTATCAAATCTATTTTTAACATCTTCGTATACTTCTAGTAAGGGCCTTCCGTCATTAGTTTTTACAACACAAATATTTTTTAATGTTAAACAACCTAAGCCAGTTCCTAAAGCCTTCCCAAAAGCCTCTTTAGCTGCAAAACGCACTGCAAGACTTTCAGGCCTACGAGTTTTTACTATGTATTCAATCTCTATAGGATGAAAAAATCTTTTTAAAAATGTATCATTTTTTAGGAGTTTTGAAAAGCGGTCAACACGCACAATATCAATACCACAACCAATTATCATTCAATTTCTCCCAGCTCGAAGAGAGTTTGCTCCTCTGTAAACGTACCTTCAGGAATATTTCCTACAACTTCATCTGTACTGCTTTCAGTCTCCAATGGAGTCTCAATTATCTGAACTGTAACTTCTGAAACGCTTATTGAATCTAGTGTAAAATATGAAGGGATAGATGTTACTATTGGAAATGTATACTCACCAGTTTCAGTTACCGTGGATAAATCAATTGTAAGAGTTTCCTCCACTGGAACATATTGTGATAATACATTTTTCTCACCTGTCAACTCAAAATTAACGGCTAAAGGTTCTGAGGATAAAGAAAAGCCTTCCAATAAAGTTTTTGGGGTTGGCACAATTCCTTCAAAAGAAACTGTTACAACTTGAGGAATAATTTCAACAAAAATGGAAGCATTTTCTGCACTAATCAAGTATGATTTTTCACTGATTGATGTAAGTGGAACTTCCATTGTAAACGACTTCGTTTTGTTATTTAAATCAATACCATCTGCATACACCTCATGTATTGAGTCAATAATTGATTTTGCACCCATTACTCTAGCATCGGTTGGAGAACTACTCCATGATTTTAGTTCATACCCATCAGGTACAGATCCCATAAAAATAGGAGCTACCGGAATCCATTTTAATATATTTTCTTCAAAATGTAAATTTAGTATATCGGGAGTTACATTTACCTCAATAGTATCCATAAGAATAATATTTTCGCTTAATTCTAATCCTACTGGAACACTTGTTTCCCCTGAAGTTGAAACGGTTGAAATATCTATATAGGCTTCTACATTAGAGTCTTGCACACTCGCAATATCCTCTACTTCACCACGAAATTCAACGCGGACAAAATCTGGCACAGCATCGGTTGTAATATAATTACCCCCAGAACGTATCTTTAGCGGGATAGTAAATGATTTTGTATCAAGCGTAATTATTTGAAATGCTGCATACAAAAGAACGGCTAGCCCAAAAGAAAATAGTTTTGCCTGCCAGTTCTTAAAAATTGCATTTGTTAAGTCAGTTACTTTCATACTAAACCTCCTTTGAAGATGCACCAGAGATTTCCAATACACTTTCTAACGTTTTAATTAATTGAGGTTCTGTTAAATCATAGTAAAGGTGTGATTCATACGCTAAGCTAATTGCTCCTGTTTCCTCCGAGACTATAAGAATTACAGCATCTGTTACCTCAGATAGTCCTATTGCTGCCCTATGCCTTGTACCAAAAGATTTTTTTATTCCGTATTCTTCAGACAAAGGAAGAAAGCAACCTGCAGCAACTACTTTTTCAGCTTGAACTATGACAGCACCATCATGCAAGGGAGTATCATGTCCAAAAATTGTCACTAATAGATTTGAGGAAAGATCTGCATTTATTCGTGTCCCCGTGTCAACAATATCAGACAACGAATTTTTTCTTGAAAAAACTGCAAGCATTCCTCTTCTTTGCTTTGCCAAAGTATCTGCTGCAATTAACACAGAATCAATATAACTGTGCTTAGGACGATTGCCAAACTTAAACCAGTCAGCTTGTAATAAGCGTAAAATAATTTTTCTAAGCTCAGGTTGAAAAACAATAGCAAAACTTATAAGTAGCCCAGGACCCAACAAATTAAGAAGTTGTAATATGGTTGTTAAATTTAAAAAGAGAGAAATTACGTAAACTGAAAAAATAACGAGTAAAAACTTAATAATTTGTAAACCATGAGTTTTTACCGCAATTCCGTAGGCCTTATACAGTATAAAAGTAAGAACTCCAATGTCTATTATAGGGCTAATGTAACTATACATTTCAACCAATCTGTCAAACGCACTCATTTTCCCTCCTAAAATTTACATCAATATCTTTCATTACTTTTAGCATATCAATCGTTTCAATCGTGTCATGCACACGAATTATACGTGCCCCATTTTGCACTGCAATCATATTTGCAGCTAATGTACCCGCAAGTCTTTTTTCAACACCATGTCCTGTAATATCTCCTATGCAGGTTTTTCTTGATAAGCCAACTAAAGATCCAAATATAGTCACCCCGCTTAGACTCGAAACCTGTTCAGTAATCTGCTCTGAAGAGGCAATAAGTACAATGTTATCCTTTGTTTGCTTTGCAAAGCCAATTCCCGCATCAACTATTATCTTAGAGCCATCAATGCCATGCTCTGAGGCATACATAACTCTTTTACTCAAATAATTGCTAACATCCGCTACAAGATTATTATACACGGTATTTTGTTGCATTGTAAGGGGTGTATTGCGTTTATGCATTAAAATTACAGGAATTTTTTCAGAGGCAACAACATTTACAAGATCCAAATCATCTTCAAGAGCAGAAACATCGTTTAAAATATCTGCACCTGCTTGTAA
The DNA here is from genome assembly GCA_964622185.1 of uncultured Treponemataceae bacterium. Lineage (GTDB taxonomy): Bacteria > Spirochaetota > Spirochaetia > Treponematales > Treponemataceae > CAYJFX01. The sequence continues at coordinate 4,922 of CAZUPJ010000035.1, read as the reverse complement.
GGCTTCTTTTAATACGCGAGATTTTCTTGTATCTACAGATATTGCTCCATTTGTATACTTTCTTATTTCATGAATCAATGGAATTATTCTTTCTAACTCTTCGTCTTCATTAACATATTTTGAGCCAGGCCGTGTTGATTCTCCACCTATATCTACTATATCTGCTCCGTTTTCAAATTGTTGTAAAGCATACTCAGTAACCTTTTGTAAGTCGGTTTTATTCTTAAATGAAAATCGACTGTCTGAAAAAAAAGAATCAGGTGTACAATTTAGTATTGTCATTACAAGGGCAGGTAGTGTTGTATGCAATGTGCGATTTTTTAGACATAAAGTAGGAACAACAGCACTCACTTTTTACTCCCACATTCGTAAAGCCTTTTTTGCTAATAAGTCGCCTGTTAAATGAGCATCATATAAAATTTCAGAGCGTGTTCCTTGAGGCAAAAACTTATCAGGAAAGCCACTTACCATTGTTATTTTATCGTTAAAATTTCTATCCAGCAAAGACTCTAAATAGGTACCTATACCTCCTATTCTAATTCCATCTTCAACAAAAAATATTCGTTTATACTTTTTTGCAACCGATAAAAAATGAGTCTTGTCCAATGGTTTTAAAAATCGCAAATTATATACATCTGCTGTTTTTCCACTCTTTTTTAGCTCGTCTACTGCTCCAAGAACTTCTGGAATAATTCCACCTGTGCACACAAGAAGCATATCTGAAACATCAGAGACATTGCCATCGAAAGGAATTAAAACTCCACGACCAACCTCTATTCGCTCACAATACCTAGGATTTTCGATAGGGCATTCAGTCTTAGGATACCTAATAATTACAGGTGTTGTTTGCAAAATTGCCCATTGTAGGCAATTTTCTAGCTCGCTTTGTGATGCAGGAGCTAAAAGAGAAATATTTGGAATTGGACGCAAAAGAGATATATCAAAAATACCTTGATGAGTCTCTCCATCTGCAGGCACAGGGCCAGAACGGTCAAGAACAAACACTGCGGGAATATTTTGTAATGCAATGTCATGAATTAGTTGATCAACACTTCTTTGAATAAATGTAGAATAAATGGCTACTATAGGTTTTAAACCAGAGCGTGCAAGTCCTCCTGCAAAAGTTACAGCATGCTCTTCTGCAATGCCAACATCAAAAAATCGTGCAGGGAATTTTTTTGCAAATTCTGTTAAGCCAGTCCCGTCCGTCATTGCAGCTGTTATGGCAACAATTTTTTCGTCATCATTTGCCAAAGAGACAATTTTGCTACTGAAAACGTCTGTAAATGTTGGCCTAACTTTTTGAGCCTTACTTTCACTTTTAGCAGAAACTCCATGAAAAGATACTGGATCTTTTTCTGAGGGGGGGTGACCTTTTCCTTTTTTTGTTATTAAGTGTACGACTACTGGCCTGTCTACGTGTTTGACTTTTTTAAGTACTTGAATAAGTTCTTTTATATTATGTCCATCTAAGGGTCCAACATATTCAAAGCCAAGGTCGGAAAAAATATTATTGGCAAACACAAGACCTTTGATTGCTCGTTTAGTCCTAAAGATTAGTTTTGTAACAGGTCGCCCAACAATGGGTATTTTACCAACGAGCCGGTCAAAATGATATTTAAAAGATTGATATTGAATAGTAGTAGTTAATCTACTCAAATAACGTGAAATAGAGCCTGTATTCCCATTTATTGACATTTGATTATCATTAAGGATTACTAACAAATCATTTGGAATTTGGCCGGCATGGGAAAGTGCTTCAAAAGACATACCTCCAGTTAAGGCTCCGTCTCCAAGAATTGCAATAACTTTTCCGCTATGACCTACAAGCTTTCTTCCAGCAATTAACCCTAAAGCTGAAGAAATTGCTGTTGAGGCATGCCCCGAATCAAACCAATCATGTTCACTTTCTGAAAATTTAGTAAAACCTGAAAGCCCGTCTTTTTGTCGTAGTGTTGAAAACAGTTCATTTCGCCCGCTTAGAATTTTATGGGCATATGATTGATGACTTACGTCCCAAACAAAGGCATCGTGTGGGCTATTAAATACATAATGTAAAGCTATTGTTGCATCTACAATTCCAAGATTGCTTGAAAGATGCCCTCCATTTTCACAAACTATATCAATAATACGTTCTCGTATCTCTGTTGCGAGTAATGAAAGTTTTTGAACGGGAATTTGTTTTAAATCTTCAAGACAAAAATCTTGCTTTAGCAACGTAGCCTTCTCCTAAAAAAAAAGACCACCGTCGACATAACGCCGAGCGGCGACCTTTTAATTCTTTGTATTACTTGAAAATATAAAAAGAGACTACTTAATTCTTTTAACTTCCAGCAACACATTAAAGTCGTAGAAAAATCAATTCACAACTGAAAATTACTTATTCTTATGACGGTTTTTTCTAAGCTTTTTTTTACGCTTGTGCGTAGCTATCTTCTTTCGCTTTCTTTTTTTACCACAGGGCACGATAGTTCTCCTACTAAAATAAACTGTAATATATTATGACTTATTTTTACAAATAGGTCAAGTACTCATCGTTCAACTATTGACAAATTCATGTATTTTTTCTTCAATAAACGAAAAATTCGTAATATCAATACTTAATGCATGCTCAAATGATTTGAAAAAAGTCTGCTGTCTTTTTACATACTCTTTTGTATTTTTTATTATTCGCTCTTTTATTTCATCGATGTTGTCATATAAAAAGAACTCTCTATACCCAATTGCTTGCATTCCAGGATCCTCTTGAGTATAGCCCATGTGATGCAAATTTTGTACTTCTTGTTCAAGCCCTTGTTCAAACATTATTTCAACCCGCTTTTCAACTCTTTCGTACAATTCATGTCTTGTTCTAAGTAAATTTATTAATAAAAATCTGTACCCCGCTACGAATTTTTGCTCTACAAGAAAACTACTACGCGGAAGACCTGTTGAATAATATACTTCCAAAGCCCTTTTTATGCGGTATTCATCATTAATGTGAATTTTTTCTGCACTTATAGAATCAAACTCGTTTAGCTCATTCCAAAGTTTTTCTGCACCTTCAATTTTCATTCGCTCTTCAATGTGTATACGCACTGCATTGTCTACTCTTGGAGTTGTTGGAAGTCCATATACAAAGTTTTTAATATAAAAGGCTGTACCGCCAAGTAGCACTGGAAGCTTTCCTCTTGAATAAATATCTGTAACAGCATTACCCGCATGACGAACAAAATCGCCTACTCCAAACTGGCAACTCGGCTCACACATATCAATGATGTGATGTGGTAATTCTTTTAAAAAATCTTTACTGGGTTTTGCAGTTCCTATATTCATATGTTTATATACTTGCATAGAATCTGCACTTACTATTTCAGCCTTATTGAATAAACACGATGATTTCGATGCAAATAAATTATATGCCAAATCAGTTTTCCCACATGCAGTAGGAGCGCAAATTACAAGTACAGGGATGTTTTGAGTGTTTGTATTTTTTTGCATTACGCGAAAATACGAGATGAAGAAATATTAATGTTCGATACGATATTCAACTTGTTTTGAAAAAAGTTGTCTAGCAGCAAGAGATACTACCTTTCCATTGTTTTCTTCGATTAGTGAATCTTTTACCATCGAAAGCTGATACACACGACGACTTGCTGCACAAGTTATTTCATATACATTATCTCTAAACTCAACTAGCTCTTTTAAAGGGAAAACCATTATATATCTCCTATTTACCACATATAAATTGCAGATGTACAATTTATAGCTAAACTCGAATACATTTTATCATTTAATTAAAATATATTCAAGTATTTTAATCTATTCAACCTTTCAAGAGCATTAAAAAACAAACAGTATTTTGAATTACTTCTCCTCAAATGTAAAAGCATCAATCTGTTCTGCTAATTCTTGCATGTCATCAAGATTTGTTTGCGATAAATCTTTTGCAAGATTTACTACATTTCGTATTGTAGCTGTATTTTTATCCATCGTTTCAACTGCTGTATTAATTAAAGATCTCTGTTCTGTAAGCTCATCAATTTTCCCTACAATTGTAGTGCTGTCTGCTAATATAGCCTCTGCTTCAGCTTGTACATTATCTGTAATTTTCTTTATCTGTTGAATAGCCTCTAGTATTTGACCACTTCCCGCAGACTGCTCTTGCATAGCACCCATTATAAGACTTTCTTGATTTTTCACATCTTCTGCATGTTTGAATATTTCGTCAAATTGAGTTTCAACATGTTGAATTTTTTCTGATATATCAAGAATTGATTGCTTGAGCACGGTCATTCTTGTAGTAATGCTCCTACCTTGCACATTAGAATCATCTGCAAGTTTTCGAATTTCATCAGCAACAACAGCAAACCCTTTCCCCGCTTCGCCCGCATGAGCAGCTTCAATAGCTGCATTCATAGCTAAAAGATTTGTTTGATCTGCAATACTTTGAATAACGACACTTGCTTCAAGAAGCCCCTCAGACTCTGAAAGCATTTTTTCTGAAATCACAACCGTTTCTTGAACTTCTTCGAGTCCTTTTTCAGATGAATCTGCTAGTGCGTTGACTGTAGCCGTATTTCTACTTAAAGTCTCTGATACCGAAGATATATTTGCTAACATCTCTTCAATTGCAGAAGAAGACTGAGTTACACTCACTGACTGAGACATAATATTATTATCGAGCACTTGAAGAGCTCTTTGAATGTTATTTACCATTTCTGTAGTAACACCGAGTCTTCTTGATTGCTCACCTGATAATTCAACTAAATCACAAAGATTTTCAGATACTGATGCAACACTAGAAACGGCTATATCCATTTCCTCATACATAGTATTAGCGGTGTTTTCTGTATTATCAATTGCAGCTTGCATATTTTTAAGAAGATCATGTGTTTCCGAATAAAAAATATTCAAACTGTTTGTTAACACACCACATTCTT
>CAZUPJ010000034.1:0-10768 GCA_964622185.1 uncultured Treponemataceae bacterium | reverse complement strand
CACATTTGTAACAGTCTTGGCATTCAGTTGGTTCTGTATAAACGGGACGTAGTTGGTTCATATGCTACGCCTGTTTTTCAAGTACTAATTCGCGTTCTAACATGTCTTGTAATGATTCTGGAGAAACATTGGAATAAAGTGTTTCATTTATCCTAACATTTGGTCCTTTTTTACATTGACCCTCACACAAACAACCTCTTACTTCAGTTGTAGCTGCAATCCCCATTCTTTCTACGAGAGATTGTATTGTTTCTGCATTAAATGCATTTCCTCTGCTAAAGCATGAACTTCCCATGCAAACCGTTATTGTCATATTTTTTGTCTCCTATCTTTATTATATAAAAATTTATCGATATGTCAAGAGGCTTTCCTATACAAAAAAACTACTCAAATGAAAGAGTAGCCTTCGGGTTGCTTATTTTGGAACTATCTGTTTTTCTTTATTTTCCACTTATTTCCTTCTTGAAAAAAATCAGATGCTTTCATTTCGAGTATTCGTCCATCTTCCCCAGCCATTTTTACGGTTCCTCGAACTTGATTCGTTTCTGTGATGTTAAATGAAGTTCCCTCAAAGTAAATGCGAATACCTTCGGAAGGCATATTTTTTCTCGCTTCGTTATACCAATCTGATTCGTAGGCTAAGCAACATAAGAGTCTTCCGCATTGCCCTGATATTTTTACTGAATTGAGAGATAAATTTTGGTTTTTTGCCATTTTTATTGATACAGGGCGAAGTTTGTCTGAAACAGCATTGCAGCAAAATCGTCTTCCGCATACTCCGAGTCCTCCAATAATTCGAGACTCGTCTCTAACCCCAATCTGCCTGAGTTCAATGCGCATCTTAAATATGCTTACTAAGTCTTTCACAAGTTCTCTGAAGTCTACGCGATTATCTGCACTAAAAAAGAATACAACTTTTTGTTCTTCTAAAAGGAAGTGTACCCCAAGAGCTTTCATATCAAGCTTTCTTGAAAGAGTTTTTTCTTTGAAAGTTTTTAAAGCGTCGGTTTCTCGAAGTTTTAAGTCGTTTGCTCTTTTAATATCTTCTTTTATTGCTTTTCTTTCAACACCAACAACATCAGATGGTTGTATACCAATTGGTTTTTTTGATTCACCCAAAACAAGCGCCATGTCTTTCCCATAGCGGGTTTGCACAATAACATAATCGCCGCTCATTAATTTCATATTGCTTGGTGCTGTTACATACATGCTTTCTGAAGAATATTCAAGTTTCAATTTATATAACGGTGATGGGAAAACGTAATGGGCGTTATCATCTTGCCTATGGTCATCTGCGCCTTCATCTTCTAACGATAAAAGGTCGTTTTGATTTAATTCATCTATATTTCCTGTTATTACATCACTCATGTGACCTCCTTGGCTGCTTTCCTTTTTTTTACATGTCTTAATTATAGCCATTCTTAAGACCTTTTTTTTATAAATTATGGGACTATGAAAAAAAATCCACCAACAAGCCGTTAATCTCTTCTATGCGCACAAGTATGCTTATTTGGTCGGCTTGATTAAATAAAATATCAGTAGCAAGCGTGTCAAGTTTTTGGTTTACAACATTCACTAATGTATATACTACGCGCTTTTTACCTCTTTTTCTTTGAAATGTTTCAACTTCATATGAATTTTTAATAATAAAGTTTAAAAACTGTGACAGTGATTTTCTGTAGTCTTTGAGTTCCTCTGTAAATGGATTCTTTTTTAATTTATCCCCTGCCAAATACACTGAATCAACTAGGTATTGTAATGTCTCATCAAAAGATTTTCCTTCAAGTGCTGCAATAGTATCTGTGTCATTAATAAAAACTTCTTGATTATCTTGCGTTGTCTTAAGTACTGAAGAAAAAGACTTTACCTTTGTTTTAGCGTTAGAGGCTTTTTTTTCTTTTTTTTTTGCAATTTCACCTGCTTGTGAAAATGTAGGTGAAAGCCCTAATGGATCTAAAGGAAGCATTAGGTTGCTCCTTTGTTTATAAACAAGTTTTTTTCTCGAATGGCTTTTTCATCTTGCCATGCAGTTTTTGCCTTTTCAAAAGACTCTATGTTTTCAAAGACAATGCACTGTCCTTGGATAAATACTTTTTCTTCTACAAAGATTTTTTTTGAAACAATATCTCCTATTATGGTTGCTGTTGAAAATAAACGTACACCGTCGGGTGCCACTATATCGCCTTCAACTATTCCGTGTATGAGGACTGATGCTGCCGTAACATTTCCGCGTATGCGTGCTTGATCTCCTATAATAAGTTTACCCGTAGTTTCTAGGTCTCCATCAATATCTCCATCAAAACGCATAAAACCTTTAACTTTGAGGCTTCCTTGAATAAAAGAACCCGAACCAATTAAAGTGTTTATTGATATGTCATCATTTTGAAAAGGCATTGTTCACTCTCTGTTAACTCACTTAATGGATTTTATATTTACGTAAGGAGCTGGATCTACTAAGCTTGAACCTATATACAGCTCGTAATGAAGGTGGGGGCCTGTTGAAAGACCTGTGTTGCCAATTACTCCAATAACATCTCCTTGCTCTACTTCTTGTCCTAACGTTACGTAACTGGCGTTCATATGTGCGTATCGAGTAATATAACCATATTTATGCTGTATAGCAACATGGATCCCTAGTGCATCGCTGTAGGTATTGGTAACCACTTTTCCGTTTGCAGTTGCAACTATTGGATCTCCTACTCTTCCTGTGGCAATGTCATACCCTGAGTGAATATACCACTTTCCTGTAATGGGATGTGTTTGGTGTCCAAACTGAGCAGTTGTATACCCCACGCCACCTTTAAGAGGCCAAATATTTGGGGTATCGGAGAATATTGCTTGTTGAGATTTTATTACCTCTCCGATTTGTTCTATGGGTTCAATTGTTCCTTCAATGTAGGATGTTAATTGTTGAACGTCAGCTATTTCTTTTGTTGTACCAGATGCAACTGATTGTGTATCCATTAATGTTGCAAGATCACTGTCTCCCAACGAGTTTCTCGATGACGCAGGGATGTCTATTCCAATGAGTGCAAGAGAATCATTTAAGGCTGTTTTAAATTTTTCGGCTGCTTGTAATAGGTTGTTGTTTTCATCTTTTAAAACATCGAAACTTGCAAGGTTTTCCCTGTTTTCTGTTTCAAGGCGAGTTATTTCAGATGTGGAAATGGAACTTTGTCTGTTAAAGTAGAAAAAAGAAAAAAGCATTCCAACTATAATTAAAAAACCTAATGCAATTGAAAAAATATTTGTTCTAAAGTTTACAACATTTGTATGGGAGTGAGGAACTATCATTATTGTTAGTTTGCTGTCGCATGTTTTTATAAATTTTGCAACTAAGGTACCTATTGTGCGAAAACCACTAAATATGTTTTTGCCTATGTGCGATACAACATTTCTTTCAATTTTTTCGTATGTACGAGTTCTTGCCAATACAATCTCCTATTACGCAAGTATAAAACCGTGCATAATACATCTATTATCGGCATATTATATCATGTTTTATATAGTCTGTCAAATAAACTTTAAAAATATGTTGCAATTCACAACCTCAGAGAAAATACTAGCAAAAAGAGATGTGTCATCGCATTCACACTTCTGTGCTGTGCTTGTCAAAGGTATTTTAGGTTCACTGTGAATAACAAAGGAAATGTAAAAAAATATGTAAAGAAAATGTAAAAAAAATGTTGACGATATGTGATTACTGTGGTATTCTTATAAGAGTAGATAGCAGTGTTTCTCTACACATGAGAAATAGACATTTTATACTGGTATTACGACCGGATAGCTTTTTTGCTTCCGCATTATCGTTTTTATTGGACAGACTAGCCATGAAAGTTTTTGATACTCATGCCCATATAGGGCTAATTTATGATGATCCCATAGAGCAGCTTCGCGTTGTTCAAGAAGCCAAACAAGTTGGCGTTACTCGAATTGTAAGCATTTGTAATAGTTTACATGATTTCTCGACTGTATATAATAATTTAAAATCATTGCCGGGTGTATACCATGCGGTCGGTGTTGCCCCTTCTGAAGTTATTCATCCAGGAAAAGAATGGCTTAAAACCATTGAAGAAAGTTTAAAACTTCCAAATGTAGTTGCATTAGGGGAAACAGGATTGGATTATTACAGAAAGTTTGGTGACAAAAGATCTCAAATTGAATTATTTATTAACCAATTGGAGCTTGCAGAAAGGATGAATGTTCCTGTTATTATTCATAATAGAGATGCAGGAAAAGATGTGCTTGATATTTTATCTGAAAGGCTTCCTTCTGCAGGTGGCGTTTTGCACTGCTATTCTGAAGATGCTGCGTATGCAAAAAAAGCTTTAGACTTAAATCTGTATTTTTCATTTGCAGGGAACTTAACTTATCGAAATGCAAGAAATTTACATGAGACAGTTTTAAATGTTCCTTTAGACCGTATTATGATAGAATCAGAAAGCCCATTTATGGTTCCTGCAGAATATCGTGGAAAACGAAATATGCCTTCCTATACACCTTCAACAGTGCACTTTTTGGCAGAAATGCTTGATAAAGATGTTGAGGAATTGGCAGATACATTGTGGAATAATAGTTGTAAGTTTTTTAAACTTGATTCTTAAAATATCCATTTTTTTATAGGCATATGAACTCACTGTATAGACCTGTATCTATTTCATGTCCTCTTTCAAAAGAAAATTATGCATTGCATCTTGATGGAAATTTGTTTTTAGCACCTGTTGCTGGGTATTCTGATAGAGCCTTTCGTGCTCTTTGTGCGGATGGCGGTGCAAATTTTTCGTATACCGAAATGGTTTCTGCTGAAGCTTTAGTTCGTGGCTCTGGAAAAACGGAGCAAATAATGTTGCGAGCTGAAAATGAAAAGCAGTATGCTGTGCAAATTTTTGGAGGGGAAGCTCAAACAATGGGAGAGGCAGTGCCACTCATTCTTGAAAAGTCTAATCCAGATCTTATTGATATAAATTCAGGGTGTCCTGTTCAGAAAATTGTTAAAACAGGTTCTGGTTCTGCACTTATGAAAAATCCCGATAATCTTTACAAAGTTGTAAGTGCTGTTGTTAAAGTGGCTTTACAGGCACCCGAAATAAATTTAAAATATAAGAATCCTATCCCTGTAACGGTAAAAATTAGGTCCGGTTGGGATGCTAACAGCATTTCTTGGAAAGAAGCAGCACTTGCCGCAAAGGAAGCAGGGGTAGGTGCAATAACTGTTCATCCTCGTACTAGAGCGCAAGGATACGAAGGCTTTTCTGATTGGCAAGTGCTAAGCGACTTGGTTGAACTTATGAGAAGTCAAGAAAATCCTATTCCTGTTTTTGGGTCTGGAGATGTTTTTACGCCAGAAGCCGCACGGAATATGCTTATGCAAACAAAGTGTGATGCTGTGATGTTTGCGAGAGGAGCTATGGGAGCCCCTTTTATTTTTTCTCAAACAAGAGATTTGTTGTTACATGGATCTTACACTTCTATTCCTTTTGAAAGTAGTATCAGGGCAGGGTTAAAAGAAATGCGTATTTTATGTGAAGACAAAGGCGAGGAGATTGCTTGTAGAGAGATGAGAAAGCGTTTTTGTGCGTATACAAAGGGTATTGAAGGAGGGGCTTCGTTGAGGAAGTCTATAGTTCAAGCAGAGACTATGGAAGATTATTATAATATCTTTCATTCGTACTTGCAAAAAATATAAAATCAAATTACAATATAAATATGTCAATAGTAGACCAATTGCGTGATTTTTTTAAAATGCTCTTTTCTCCTACAAGCCCTGATGTTCAAAAAAATCAGCAGCTAAAGGCTAGTGAAGTTAAACTTTCAAAAATGAATCCCCCAATATATAAACATGGTTCAGTGCAACCCATAGTGGGAGATGCTTTATACGCTATACATGATAATATTGGGTATTTTAATACGCTCCTAAGCTTTATTCAAATACCAGAACAGCAACTGATAAAAAACCGTGTGTATGATACCTTGCTTCAGACAGGCTATAATGAGCAGACTCGCCAAAAAGCACATGCCCTCACATATGAAATGAGGAAGAAAACGTTAGATGCAGCTCCGATTCGTGATACCGAAGCTGCTAATCAAGCTCAAGCTTTTTTGACACTTCAAAAAGATTGGCATATGGATGGTTTTATGCAAATAGAAAAGGTTATAAAGAATATAGAATTATTTTATGATTTGAGTTGCTATAATTTTGTTGATATACTTACCCATTTTAATGCTTCTTTTTCGTCTGGTGGCGGAACGAATTTTTCTGCAGTACCTTGTGCTGCCATCACTGAAGATTTACTTAATTTTTATTATGTTAGTGCTAATGTTAAAATTACTGGTGCCATTGCTCGTGCAATAACAGCTATTTCTACCATTGTTCCCAGTGGGCCTTCGCTATCAGAAGATCAAATTCTTGCAAAATTGAAAAAAATCGCAGCTTCTCTAAATAAGATTGTAAATCCAGAGATTGTTCAAGATCTTATTATGCTTGGAAAGCAAGATTCAAATATAAAGGTTGAGGCTTCAACAAGTCAATCAAGCCCTATTGATGATTTTGCAGTTAGACAAAAAGCATTGTTTACCTCCGATACAGAGCGCCTTGATATGGAACATCAAGATCAAGAAATAATTCGTGAAATAAGAGAAATATTTGGAGAGCGTTCGCTGACTTCTGTTCTTGCCTATAACTCACAAACAAATATGGAATTGCAATCTGGAACATCGTTCTCTTTTTTGTGGATTATGCCAATTCAACTTATTAAAACTTTTTTATCAACATTTTTAGATGAACAAATACAAGCTCTTTTAAATGATATTGTTGTTGAAGGTTTTTTTACACAGCAAGAAAAAAAGTCGTCATTTTCTTCTGCGGTCTTTGAATGTGTGGAAGCACCCAATGTAATAAATGAATTTGAAAACTTTTTTAGGCGCGGGGAAAAATATGACAATGCATTGATATTGAGCTATGTAAAAGATAGTCAAAAAGACCCTGAGTTTATTCGTACTCTTGGGACAATGGTTGCCGATATTAATAATGATGCAAAACTAGTTACGCAAAAACTGAGTACCAGTATTTATGATATGTATAATCTTTTGTTGAGTGTTTTGGAAGATTCTAGGCTTAGCACACCAGAGTTAATATCGAATATTAAATTTTTATTTACATCATCGCGAAACAGGGAAACAGTTGATATGCTTGAAAAATCTATGCCGAGATGGGGTTCCTTTCTGAAACTTATGAGGCATTATGCACAATTGGGAAGTATTACTATTTCAAGGGAAGAAAAACGACAAACATAGTTTTGTAAGATATTTTTAAACTGTAAAAAATTGCTTTTGAGAATTATCTATTCACAATTTCTCAGTTGTGCCTCAAATGATGTTTTATTGTAGAAAAACTATGTTTTTAGTAGGAGAAAAAATGAAACAAAGTGTAATAAAAAAACCTTTTCGATATACATTCAACAATGCTGCTTTAATAATTATTGCTGTAAACATTGGTGTATTTATGCTTACTCAAATGAGTCCTGAACTTAAGTCATATTTATCATTAAATGTTATTTTAGTGCTTGAAGGTAATATGTACTTTGAATTTTTTACTTATATGTTTACGCATTCCAATTTTTATCATCTTTTAGGGAATATGCTAGGGGTATTCTTTTTTGGTGTAGCAGTTGAGCGCTCTATAGGTTCAAAAGAATTTGTTTTAATGTATGTTCTTATTGGCTTTCTTTGTGGTTTAGTTTCCTTTATAGCATATTATTTTTCTGGTATGTACTATGCGTTTTTACTTGGAGCTTCGGGCTCTGTGTATGCAATTCTTTTAGTGTACGCTGTTTTATTTCCAAATTCAAAGATATTTATTTGGGGAATTCTTCCCATTTCGGCTCCTTTATTAGTTCTTATTTACGCAGGTATTACAGTGTGGAATCAATTGTTTTCGGCAGGTTCTGGTATAGCACATTTGGCTCATTTAGCAGGATTTGTTTTTGCATGGATTTATTTAAAGGTAAGAATGGGAATAAATCCCTGGAATGTGTGGAAAGATTTGTTTAGATAGATTAATTAGTTGGAGAGTATAATCAAAAAATCTGTTTGTTTACTAATATTGATAAGTATTATGTTTTCTTACGAAGCAAATTCTCAAAATTACGTTTCTGAGTCTTTGTTGCGTTTTCCCTTGTGGTATGTTTTAGAGGAAGCTCCCACAATTGCGTCAGAACAGTTTCAAAGTGATTCTGTATTCGCACCTGCAATTTCAGCTCTTCAAGAAATAACCCCATTTTTTATTTCGGGTCTTACGTATGGATGGGAGTTTTCGTATACTCCATCTGACAATCTTCGTGGGGTAAAAGAGTATTTCGAGCTAACAGAGATTTTTAGTGTTAATATTGGAGATGAAAATTTACACTTTGCGGATACAAAAATTGAAGATGGTGTCTCAAAGGTTGAAACATGGGTTGAGTACCATCTTAGTCCAAGAATGATGTGGGAAAGAGAACGATGGTATACATCCGCTTTCCCAAGTGTTGGAGGGAAAGGCGAGACTTCAGTTTTTGATGGTGCAAACGGCATAATAATAGCGTGTGAGAGTGCAGCAAAAAATGCTTTACGTGAATATGCAAGAAGTCTTATAAAAAACAAGCCGAAAGAAATTACTGGAAAAATTTTGCTAACCGATTTTCCTCGCTATTATATTGATGCAGGAAAGTACGTTGCAGACCTTGATTTTTTTCTGAATGTGAGTAAAATAGTAGAGTACACTTATTTTTAAATCTGTGTAGTTTACTAAAAATATAATGAGAAAAGAAGATGCAATCATCTTTCTAGGAGGTTCTTATGAAAAAAACAATGTTATTGGTTCTTGCGTTGTTGTTTGCTGTATCTTTTGGGTTTGCTCAAATTCCGCAAAACTTAAATGTTGAAACAATTTCAGAACAAGGAACGACAGATGAGTCATTGCCGTACCTTATGACTATTGAATTTTTACCAGCTACGGGTGAAGCATTCTTTACATTTTCAATGAACTCAGATTTGTTCGAGCAAAGTACTGCTATGATTACAATTAGAAATCGTGCAGAAGAATTTTTACAAGAAAGAAAAAAAGAAAATGTACCCGAAGGTCAACGGGCAGACCAAATTTACTACAATTATAATTATCGTGGTGCAGATACTACTAAGTATGATGCAGTAAATAATATGACACACTATACTTCAAGAATTCGTTTTAATGAAGTTGGTGAATTAGGTTACGACGTAAACTAAAACAAAGCGAATCATCTTTGTACTGTTCGCTTAAATAAATCAATTAATTCTCGGAGAATAGAATGGACGTTCAATCCCTCGTTAAAAATTTGCATCCACTTGAAGTGCGTGTATTGCTTGCATACAAAAAAGATGAAGAGTTAACTTCGCAAAAGCTTCAAAAGGATCTTGATTATAAAGAAGGTCATGCAAATCAAGCTTTTTCATGGTTAGTTGGAAAAGAATTAGCCAGTGTAGTGAGACGCGAAGAACACACCTTTTTTGAAATAACCGATTTAGGGAAATCTTATGCAAAAGATGGACTTCCTTCAGAACGTATATTCAATTTCGTAAAAGAAAAGGGCGAAAAGTCTTTGCCTGAAATTGCAGATGCATTGAATATTGAAAATAAAGATGTAGGTTCTGCATTTGGTCTTTTGAGTAAATCGGGTGCACTACGCATGAGTCCTGAGAAAAAGGCGGTGTATGAGGGCGCGGACTTGCCGAACAGTTTAAATGTTTCAAGAGCTATTTTGCAAAAAGCATTAAGTGCACAAGATGGGCTGTTGGATATACAGTCTTTGAGCGAAGAAGAGCTTGCTATTATGAACACCATGGCAAAAAAAAGAGGTGCTTCTGATAGTGCGTTTAGAATAATTGAAAGAGAAACGGTTGTTCATACACTTCTTTCTGCTGCAACCGAAGTAACTGAAGTTCTTAAAAAAACAGGCGTTACTGGAAATGAGATAGGGACGCTAACTCCTGTTATGCTCGAAAAAGGTGAATGGAAAAATGCAACGTTTAGGGGCTATAATATTTCTGTGCCTCCTGCACGTATTATTCCAGGAAGAACAAATGCTTATGTTTCATTTTTAGAAAGCGTAAAAGACAAATTAGGATCTCTTGGATTTGAAGAGTTTGATGGACCGCTTGTAGAAACAGAGTTCTGGAACTCAGATGCATTATTTATGCCTCAATTTCATGCTGCTCGTGATATTCACGATGCCTATTATGTAAAAAATCCAACTCATGCAAAAAAAATTGATGAGCCATTTTTATCAAATGTAAAAAATGTACATGAAAATGGTGGAAACGCAGGAAGTCGTGGGTGGAATTATAAATTTGATGAAAGTTTTACTAAACGTTTAATACTCAGAAGCCAAGGAACGGCATTGTCAGCACACAAACTTGCTGATGCAAAAATTCCTGGTAAATATTTTGGTATTGCACGTTGTTTTAGATACGATAAGGTGGACGCAACACACCTTTCAGATTTTTATCAAACT
This sequence comes from uncultured Treponemataceae bacterium, assembly GCA_964622185.1. Taxonomy (GTDB): domain Bacteria; phylum Spirochaetota; class Spirochaetia; order Treponematales; family Treponemataceae; genus CAYJFX01. Next base: position 245 of record CAZUPJ010000034.1, on the reverse strand, counting down.
GAAGGTATTGTACTAGGCGATGAAGTAAACTTAAAAACCCTTTTAGGCTTTTTAGAAATGTTTGCTGTTGAAATCGCAGGTGCCACTGATGTAAAATATGTTCCTGGTTATTTCCCTTTTACAGAACCTTCGATTGAAGTTCATATAAAACACCCTGTACTTGGTTGGTTTGAACTTGGTGGATCTGGTGTTTTCCGTCCAGAAGTTACCAAGGCTATGGGTATTGATGTTCCTGTTTTAGCGTG
>CAZUPJ010000033.1:0-10893 GCA_964622185.1 uncultured Treponemataceae bacterium | reverse complement strand
TGGGTCTACACGAACAGGACTTGCAAGAGAGTACACAACTAGGTCAAAAATCATGCTTTGAGCCTTTGCTTCTTCAATTACTTGTGTTTTAATTTCGTCAGAGAAAGCATCTCCATCAATAGTTTTGGTATATATGCCTTCTTTTGTTGCAGCTTGGTCAAAAGCAAGATTGTTATACCAACCTGGTGTTCCACCCTTTGTTTCTGTTCCGGCTTTTTCAAAAGAAACACCAATTGTTGGTACTCCATACGCAAAAGAAGCTACAATTCTACTTGCTAAACCATAACCGTTTGAACAACCTAACACCAAAACATTTTTTGGAGTGTTTGGTGTTGCTTTATGACTTGTTGCTCTTTCTTTTGTGTATGCAATTTGATCTTCTACTGATTTTTTACATCCTTGAGGATGTGCATTGATACAAACATTACTGCGTACCATTGGTTTAATTACCATGTTTTTCTCCTATTAAAATAACGTGAATAAATAAAGGTAGGTTGAATAAATGGTGACTACTTTCATAGTCACCATTGAGCTTAAAAACCCCTGAAGGAAACAAGGATTTCCGATAACTTGAGGCTTTATTATTTTGAAGCCCCATTATAACGCTATACCCTTTAACACCTAAACATGCATAAAGTTACACATTTGTATATTTTTTTATGCTTCGCCACCTACTAAACACATCCATTCTGCTTCTGCAGCTAATGTATCTCCAACATATGCTTTTCCCGCTTGCTTAATCATTCTTGGTGAGATGCGTAAATTTGTTATTTCCATGCGAACTTTATCGCCAGGTCTTACTTGTGAACGAAATTTTACCTTGTCTACCGTTCCTAAAAAGAAAAGAGATCCTTCTGCAAATGTTTTTTGGTAACTAAGAGCAGCTCCACCTGCTTGCGCCATTGTTTCAACTAAAATAACGCCTGGTACAACAGGGTATTGGGGAAAGTGTCCCTTAAAAAAGAATTCTTCTTCGGTAAATATGTGTTCAGAAACACTTCCTTTTTCATCACATGAAATAATTTCATCTACGAATAAAAAAGGTGCTCTATGAGGTATTAATGATTCTATATCTTTTGTTACGCTCATGTTAATCTCCTTATCTAGTCTATTTGTTTAAAGACTACAACACCGTTGTGTCCGCCAAAGCCAAGAGAGCCAGAAGCTGCACAAGTAATTTCACATTCGACACCCTTGTTAGGAACGTAGTTGAGGTCGCAGCCGTTTTCTAAGTCTGGCTCAGTTAGATTTATTGTTGGAGGTGCAAAGTTATCATTAATTGCTTTAATTGCAAAGATAGCTTCGAGCCCACCTGCAGCACCTAAACAATGGCCTGTCATAGATTTTGTTGAAGAAACCTTCATGTTATATGCATGATCTCCAAATGCTTTTTTTATCATTGCGGTTTCTGATGGATCATTAATTGGTGTTGACGTACCATGTGCGTTGTAGTATTGTACATCTTCTGGTTTTACGCCAGCATCTTGCATAGCAAGAGTCATAGCCATTGCACCAGAGTCTCCTGATGGGTCTGGGCTAGTTAAATGGTATGCATCACATGTTGCACCGTATCCAGCAAATTCTGCATAGATTTTAGCTCCACGTGCTTTTGCATGTTCATATTCTTCAAGAACTAAAATACCAGCACCTTCACCCATGATGAACCCGCTTCTTTTTTTATCGAATGGACAACAAGCTGCTTGTGGGTTATCGTTTGATGCAGAGTTAAGTGCAGTTAATACTGTGAAAGAACCAATTCCAAAGCCTGTAATAGTTGCTTCAGTTCCGCCAGAAATACAAATGTCAGATCGTCCTGCTCTAATTTGGTCAAGTGCAGCTCCTAGCGCATCAGTTCCTGATGCACAAGCTGTTACCATTGTGAGAGAAGAACCGTGTAATCCAAATTGCATGCTAATATTTCCCGCAGCTTCATTTGGAATAAATAAAGGAATACTCATTGGTGGGATTCTATCAGCTCCAGCATCAAAATATTTTTTAAATGCTGATTCATAGTATTCAAATCCACCAATACCGTTTCCGAGCATTACGCTTGTTCTGTACGGATCTAAGCTTTCTTTTGAAAGACCTGCATCATCTAATGCTTGCTTTGTTGCAGCTACTGCAAATTGTGTAAAACGTCCCATTTTTCGAGCATCTTTTTTATCAATATATAATGATGCATCAAAGTCTTTAACTTCACCTGCAATTTGAACTTTATAGTTTTCACAGTCAAAATGGGTAATTTTTCCAACGCCACTTTTTCCTTCTTTAACACCTTTCCAAGTTTCTTCCAATGTGTTTCCGAGTGAGGTTATAGCCCCCATTCCTGTTACAACAACTCTTCTCATATCTTTATCTCCTTTTGTAAATAATGTATAATTTACAATTTATAATTATCTAAGCTCCCATCCCACCGTCTACACCTATTACTTGTCCAGTAATGTATGTTGACATGTCTGATGCTAAAAATACCGTTGCGTCTGCAACTTCTTTAACTGTTCCAGCTCTTTTTAACGGAATAGTTTCAAGCCATGTTTTTTGTGCTTCTTCGTTTACTGCAGCGGTCATTTCTGTTGCAATAAATCCTGGTGCAATAGCGTTTACTCTAACGCCGCGGCTTGCAGTTTCTTTTGCTAAACTTTTTGTATAACCAATAAGTCCTGCTTTACTTGCACTATAGTTTACTTGCCCGCCTTGTCCATGAAGACCAACAATGCTTGACATATTGATAATTGAACCACTTCTTTTTCTAATCATATCTGACGAAACAACCTGGCTTGCAATAAAGGCACCTGTAAGATTAATTTTTAAGACATCTTCCCAATCTTCAAGTTTCATTCTAAAAGATAAGCCATCTTTTGTTATACCTGCGTTGTTAACTAAAATATCTAATCCGCCAGATTCTTCTAAAATCTTTTTAACGGCTAAAGTAAGCGCTTCTGCATCTTTGCAATCTGCACAAACTTCGTGAAATGCTACATTGTGCTCTTTTGCAAGAGCTTCAAGTTCTGCTTTTGCTTCTGATGGTTTTGTGCAAATACCCCAAACGGTACAACCTTCTTCAAGAAAACGGCGTACAATTTCTTTTCCAATACCGCGAGAAGATCCTGTTACTAATGCTTTTTTGTTTTCTAATAACATTTGTTACCTCTTTTATTATAAACTTTCTAAAAGTGAATTAATTTCATCAATTTTTCCAGTGGCTCTACATGTCCAACCTTCAGTTCCTTCTGCGTTTGCAGCAAAACCACTGTCGCGCCATAAACCACAAAGTGTAGAGCCGGGTCCTAGTTCTAAAAGTTTCCAATTTGCATCCTCTTTCATTGTGTTAGAAAGGTTAGCTTCCACGGTTGTCCAAAGTACTGGATGAGTGATGTGTAAAACAGCATTTTTCTTTGCCTCTTCACCGCTCGTTACAAGAGAGCCTGTTACATTTGAAAATAATGGAACTGTAGGATTATTAAAAGTAACTGATTCTAATTCTTTTGCAAACTCATCGGCTGCTCTTTGCATAAGTGGTGAATGAAAAGGTCCTGCAACAGCAAGTTTTAAAACTCGTTTTGCACCAGCTTCTTTACAAGCTGTTTCTGCAACTGCTAGACCTTCAGCAGTACCTGCAATTACCGTTTGCATTGGACTATTCATATTTACAGGGAATACAATTCCCTTTTCTGTATGAGGTTTAAGTGTTTCAATAACTTGCTCAGGTGTAAGCTTTAATACAGCAGCCATTCCTGGAACTTGCCCATCGGTTGATTCTGAAGCAATAGCATCACAAATTTTTTGCATTATTTGTCCACGTTTTTGAACAATCTTAACCATTGTTTCAAAATCAAGCACACCTGCTGCATAAAGGGCAGAAAACTCGCCTAAGCTAAAACCAGCAACAGCACTCGGCTTAATTCCCTTGTCTTTTAACACCGCGAAAATAGCTTGTGATGCTGCAGTAATTGCTAATTGACTTTTATCACTTCTTGAAAGTTCTGATGCTTCTGTTTTCCACAACAAGTCCTCAATACTCTCACCTGTAATTTCGCTCATTTTGTTGATTGTCTCTTTGGCTACTGCATATTGGTCGTAAAGCTCTTTTACCATTCCTTGATATTGAGCCCCTTGTCCTGAAAATAAAAAAGTGTACTTGTTCATATTACTATCCTTTAACTGACATTTATATGTATAAATGTCATTATAACAGATATGAAAAAAAAGTCAAGGGCAAGTATAGAATTCGTTCAAGGAACACCTCTTGTATTTTTTTCCTAAAAGTTCTATCTTAATACCACGTAGGTTTTGCCAGTTCCACCATCTTCGGGCCTGGCAAAGTGAAAATCTACAGTACCTCCAAGGCCTGATAAATATTCTCGAACAGCTTCTTGTAGCACGCCATTTCCTGTTCCATGTATTATAGAAAACGTAGTTAAATTATATAAGGCACATAAGTCCAACTGTCGCTCCAAGGCTTTTAGAGCTTCATCCCTTCTCATTCCTAATAGGCGTAGTTCAAACTTTGGTTTTTCAGTATCTTTTACACCCTTGCTCGTTCCATCTTGTATGCTTCCATAGCTTTCCATTTCAACTACAACAGAAGGGCTTTTTGCTTTTGATTGCGGAGCAACTTGCAATTCAGTTTCTTTTACGGTTAAGCGGAGGCTTCCCACTTGCACAAGGTAACTACCTTTACGAGTCTTATCAATTATTGTACCCTGTTGCCTGCTTGCTCCAACCCATACATCCATACCTTTTTCAAAATTTGTTTTTTCGCCTGTAACTTTAGCTCCAGTGTATTGTTGTACTGATGAAGAGTTTTTTTTCCTCCTAGCTCCGGAGCTTCCTTCATTCTCTTCTGAAAAATTATTATCATATTCTTGGTGCAAATCCTGCAGTTCTACTTGCCCTTCGTCAATGTTTTTTTGCTCATTTTTTATGCCTTGTGTCATTTCTTCTATGGCTTGCTTTACTTTAAGTGTTTTTTCTCTTGTTATTTCACCTTCTCGAAGTTCTCTAACCAAATTTTCAAGCATTTTTCGGCTCTCGTCTAAAAAATTTTTACCCTTTCTGTATCCTTGCTCTTGTAGCTCAAGCTCTTTTTGACGAAGCTTTAATTCTTTTAAATCAACCTTTCTAAACTTGTCATGTATATATTTTTCTTTTTTCTTAAAATCAATTTCGGTTCTAGAAAGCTCTTCATACTTTTCATTCAAACCTTTAATAAGGGCTGAAACATCGGCTTGCCCTGTTTCCATATAACTTTGAGCCTTAGCAACAATAGCTGCAGAAAGTCCACTTTTTTGTGCAATGTCTAAAGCATGACTTTCACCAGGAACTCCCATGAGCACACGATATGTAGGTCTAAGCGTTTGTTCGTTAAACTCTACAGATGCATTTATGCAGGTTGGATGCGTGTAGCCATAGTTTTTTAATACACCCTGATGCGTTGTTACCAAAGCAAATGCATTTTTTTCTATGAGGTTATCTAAGATAGCCATCGAAATTGCAGCACCTTCTTGCGGGTCGGTTCCACTTCCAAGCTCATCAAGTAAGAGCAAACTTGTATCATTTGCACGGTCGGTCATTTCCCCTAAGTTTTTCATATGGGCACTAAAGGTTGAAAGCGAATTATCTAAACTTTGCTCGTCCCCAATGTCTGCAAAAATCGATGTAAAAAATGGTAATCGACTGCCTTCATTTGCGAGAATAGGAAACCCACTTTGGTTAAGCATTGAAAAAAGTGCTATTGTTTTTAATGTTACCGTTTTACCACCCGTATTTGGGCCTGTTAAAATAAGGATTCTATAATCACCATGAAACTCAACATCAATTGGAACAGCCTTGTCACCAAGCAAAGGGTGCCTAGCTTGAATAAGTGCTAAGTTATTTTTTTCATTGCATTCTTGGCAAAAGGTTGCCCTGTTGTCTAAGCCCCAGCGAGCTGAAGCATACGCACAATCGAATCGAATCATGCTTTCTATTGAGTTTTCAAAAGCTTCTTTATGTTCTGAAAGTTTTGCCGTAAGCTCTTTTAAAATACGACGTACTTCTTGGCTCAGCCTAAACTCTTCTTGTATAAGGTCGTTATTTTTTTGTACAACATCATCTGGTTCAATATAAATAGTTTGTCCAGTTTGAGAAACTTCGTGTACAATACCCTTAAAGCGGCCTTTAAAGTTTGCCTTTACGGCAAGCACCTGCCTATTCCCTCTAAGAGCGGGAACATTCGACTGTAGAGAATCTTGTAATTTAGAATCCGATGTGTACGACTTTATTAAACGCTCAATACTTGAACGAATTGAGACAATGTTTGCCCTAATTTCTCTAATGGACGGCAAATCTCTCATACTTCCTGAGTTATCTATAATTTTAAAAATTTCACTTTCAGCACCAGATAAATCTTGTACAGAATCTGCAAGTTTTGTTAAATGAGGAAGTTCCATAGATTCAAAAGGCGCCATGCCATTTTTTGTTCCGAGTGCATTTTTTATTGTAATGCAAGAACGACAAAATTGGCCTAGAGCATACACTTCTTCAAGCTCTAAAACGGCGCCTTCTACTCCCATCGTTGCAAAATAATTTTGCACAGGATTCCATCTATTTAAAATACGGGAAGCACTCGATTCAATGTATTGGCTCCATTCGCGAGCTTCATCCTTTGCAAGCTGCATCTCTTTTTTATCAATAAAAGGGCTACGCACTAAAAGAGCTTGCTTCCCTTCTTCTGTCATACAAAAGCCCGCAATGCTATCGCGAATTCTAAAATAATCTAATTGTTCGAGTGTTTTTTTTTCCATAATTTTTCTTTATTTATCAAACAGTTTTTTGCTTTATAATTATAAAATCCCACCAATCTGTGTAATTCTAGCGGATTCTCTTCTACCCTGCTTTACCCACCACCTTCGTAATTCATAATTAGGAATTATTCTCAGTCTGCCCAGCTTCCAGTTCTTATTTCATGGCAAATACGCTCCCAGCTTTCATGGCGCTCTTGACTTATTGTGCCATTTTCTAAGCCTTCAAGAATCTTGCATCCCTTTTCGTGGGTGTGTGTACATGACATTCCAAAGGCACATTGTCCAACGTGCTCTTTCATTTCTCTAAAATATAGAGCTAAATCATCTGCTTCTATATCGTTTAATACAAAGCGCCGCACACCAGGGGTATCAATAACAGTTGTTTTTGCACCATGCCTTCCGCCCATAAGAGCTTCGTTTATCTCTAAATGAAGAAGCACTCCTTTTGTTGTTGTGTGCGTTCCCCTTCCATACTTTTCAGAAAGTCCCCCAACTCGTAGCACAAAAGATGAATCAAGAGAGTTAATAATACTCGATTTTCCAACACCAGACTGCCCAACAAAAGCACAAAGTTTACCTTCCATTAGTTCTGCCAATTGCTCAAAACCTTCGTGTGTTTTTGCAGAAACACCGAGCACAGTATAGCCAAGACTTTCCCAGTTTTCTAATCGTTTTTTTATGTCTGTATTATGAATACTATCAAGGTCACATTTATTACAAATTATTACTGGTGTAATTCCAGCTTGTTCAGCTTGTGCTAAAGCCCTATCTATAAATCGTGGTCTAAAAGGGGGTTCATCGGGTGTTGTAACACATAATAAGAGGTCAACATTTGCAACTAAAAGCTGTGGTAAACGCCCTTTTACATTGTAGCGAACAAAATAGTTTTTTCGCTCTACAAGTGATAAAATTTGACCTTCATTTTCTGAGTGAACATCTTTTTCTATTTCTACGTAATCACCAGGACAAAGCGGATTATAGAAGTTTCCTGCTTCTTTGAGTTTTTTTCCTTTTAGAGAACACTGGCGCGTTATGCCATCTTCGCATTCAACTTCAAACACATTGTTTGTTCCACTGATAATAATTCCTTGCATATGTTAGTTTCGCGTAAAATTTGTGTTCTGTCAAGTGATTAAAACTTAAGAAATTTTACAATCTTTATAAAAATTTTTTACAAGGGACATTATATGTCGCACTATTCATTGTATACTTACTCTATCAAAACATTTAGCGAGGATTATATGATTAGTAACAAAAAAACACCACATCACTTTGCAGGCAACTATCTTTATTACAAAGACTTTGTGCAAAGTCCATCTTGGAAATCAATTCGATTTAAAGCATCTTTTATTTCAGCTTTTTTTATAAGTCTTGGAATATTGCTTCCGTTCTTTTTAGGATTTTTCATGTCTCTAAAACAAGAGCCAAGTCAATTCTTTTTTCAGTACTATGTATTTGTTACCGTTATGAGTATTATTGTGTGCCTTCCATTATCAGTTTTTTTCATTCGTTTTGGCCTAAACCTTTACACAAAAATTACAAAAAAGAATTTGAGAAAGTTTGGATATTAAAAAATTCCCATATCTCGTAGTATGGCAGTAAAAACAAAAAGGGTAAAAGCTGAAAAAACAGAAGTCCAAACTACTATTTGGCGAGCAAGTTCTCCATCGTTACCCATACTTTGTGCCATAACTGCACTGCTTACGGCTGTAGGAGCAGCAAAAAGACCTAATAAGGCTGCGTATTCAGTGGCTCCAAATTGTGGAAAAAACCATGCTGCAATAGAAAGTGCAACTGTCGGCAAAACAAGCAAACGTGTAATTACAACAAGCACTATTTGTGGCAAAAGACGTTTTACAGCGGAAAATGAAAACTCGCCACCCAAAACGACAAGGGCGAGGGGAGTTGCCATGCCTGAAAGACTTTCAATTGCAGCAAAAAGAAATCGAAGCTCAGACGTTTTTAGCCTCCACTCACCAACAAGAGGGCGAATAACTAAACACAGTAAACCCGTAAGAGCTCCAAGAATAAGAGGATTTGTTATAATTTTTTTTGCGACTCCCAACACTGTTTTTAATAAAGTGGGTTTTTCATTTTCTTGCGGTAAAAAAATTGTAAGAGCTATAACAGCTAAGATATTATAAAAAGGAACCATAAAGGCAGCTAAAAGAGAGGCTACATTTTGAGCTTGTTCTCCCGCTATACTAAAGGCAAGAGGAAGCCCAATAACAATGTAGTTTGAACGGAAGATTCCTTGTAGCACAACACCTTTTTGCTTTTTGTCTTTAATGAATAAGGCAACATATAACAATCCAGCAAAGAAAAGAACAATTGTTACACAGCCAGCGAAAATAACAACGTTCCAAGGAATGTTTTCAAGATTATCAATATTGTAAATATTTACAAAAAGCAAAACTGGTAGACACACTTTAAACACAAAAGAGTTTGCTACACATAAAAAATCTTCATTAAAAAACTTAACTTGTTTTAAAAAAAAGCCTAGCACTGTCAGTAGAAGAATAGGGAGAATAACGTTTAGAGAAAAAAGTAAAACATCCATGCAGCCTATAGTATACAGAAAAAAATATAAGGTCAAGATGTTATTTTTTTACAACAAGGACATTATACGTCCCCTCACTCTATATATAATTATATTATGAAAAATACAAAAGAAAAAAAAATCAAAAGTGAAAATCCTTTTTTCTCTGTTTTAATAAGTACTTTTGATAAAAAATTAGTTTCATGGAATTTTATACTAAAAGCCGAAAAAGAAATTATTTTTGCTGGAAAAACAATTATTGAAAACAAGCAAAAAAGCAATTCCTTAATTAAAGCATCTCAATTAAAAACAAAAGCTCTTTTTTATATAGAGACAAATTTTTCTTATCCAAGTACTGGATGTACATACCTTCCTGAAACTTTTAAGGTCTCCTCCATGGTTGAAGTACGAAACTATTCTATAAAACCAAACAAAAGCATACTTTCTTGGTTTTCTAACATAGCACCTTTATTATTAGCAATTGAGAATAATGATAGCCTTCTTGCTGCAGAAATTTTTCACAAGAACTCAAGCATTTTTATGCAGTTTCCTACAACTATAATAAAGCTTTTAGAACCAATATCTATAGAAGGTCTTTTTAGCTGGGTTTGGGGTCGTTTTGATAAAAAAGCACAACAAGAGCTAGAAAGCATTTTTGAAGGAAAATGTACTAAAGCTTTTGAAAAATGGGGAGTTGCAGAAACCTTTTTTACAGCTTCAAGAAGACGTTTGGATATTCAAGTGGGCACAAACGAAAGCATTGAGCAATGTATAACTCGCTATTTAAAAACACATCCAGGCACAAAATTAACATTGGGAATAGTTGGAACAAATCATTACAGATGGGTAGAAAAAAATCTATCAATTACAGAAAATAAAAATATCAGAAATAACTTTTTTTCAAACACCAAAACACTTATTAAAGCGGAGACTAGCAATGAATTCGACAAAAATGCGCTGGCAATGTATGTTGCAAATGAACCCGCTTCTGAAAATGAAAACATTTCCGGCTACATACGAAAAACTGGTGCAGAACTATTACGAAAAGCTCACCCTAACAAGCTACAATTTTCTTCCCGTTTAGCCCGCCTCGGCTCTTTACAAGGCGGTACAACAGGAATGGTAGTTGAAATTACCATCTAAAAATATCTTAAAAAAATGATCACTATTTTCCACATTTTCTTTCACATTGCGATGCAGTTACAAACAGTTTTGAATTTGCCTCCACCGATTCAGTAACAAAAACATTACCACCAACTACAGAATTTTCTCCAATTACAGTGTCACCGCCAAGAATAGTGGCTCCCGCATAAATTGTTACATTATCCGCAATTGTCGGATGGCGTTGAACATTCTTTAATCGTTGTCCGCCTCGGGTAGAAAGAGCTCCCAACGTAACCCCTTGATATATTTTTACATTTGCACCAATAGTTGTTGTTTCCCCAATTACTACGCCAGTACCATGATCTATAAAAAAAGAATCCCCAATTGTTGCTCCAGGATGAATATCAATACCTGTTCTCGAATGCGAATACTCAGACATAATTCTCGGAATATAAGGAACCTTAC
>CAZUPJ010000032.1:0-11397 GCA_964622185.1 uncultured Treponemataceae bacterium | reverse complement strand
AAAAGGTAGAAGAAGGAGATACAATAAAATACATACATGACACCTATATTCTTCCTAGTATTCGTGCAGTTCTTGGAAGCCAATATAATGTAAGTTTATCCTTTGGAACAACAATAGTTGAAGATTGTAATGAAAAAATTTCCGATATTGTAGCGCACGCAGATTATGCTCGACTTACTGGAAAATCAATTAGAGAAACAACCTTTGCTGTTTTTGATAAAATAATGAAAAAAAATTACAACTCTATTTTAAAAATTTCATTTAAGATGGAAAAAGCCGTTGAAAACAAAGAGTTTGAAATTTTTTATCAACCAAAAGTTAATTTGAATACATTACAAATTTGTGGTGGCGAAGCATTAATTCGCTGGCTTCCACAGCACGGTGACATAGTATATCCTTCAGATTTTATTGAAGTGTTTGAAAAAAATGGATTTATTTCAGTAATTGATATTTACGTATTTAGGCATGTTTGCGAGTTTATTCGTAAACAAAAGGAAAACTATGCTGTTCCACCTTTATCAGTAAATATTTCTACCGTTACCCTACTTGAACCGACACTGATACCTCAACTTTTAACTATTTTAGCAGAAACAAATATTGAAGCAAGTGAACTAGAACTTGAAATAACCGAAACAGCAATTCTAGGCTCTGAAGAAAAATTTATTGAAAAAATAAAACAACTAAAAAAAGTTGGTTTTATGGTATCAATCGACGATTTTGGATCAGGGGTCTCATCTCTAAACAGGCTCTGTAATATTGATGCTGACGTATTAAAACTAGACAAAGCATTTTTTGAATATGAAGACGAAAATGATAAGTCACGCATTATTGTTGATGAAATTATTACAATGGCAAAGAGGCTTAATATGGATATAATAGCCGAGGGCGTTGAAACAGCAGAACTAGCTTTATTTTTGCAATCGCTAGGATGTGATAGTGCCCAAGGATATTATTTTTCAAAACCTGTACCAGAAACGGAATTTATTGCCCTCATTAAAGAAAAAAATCGATATTATATAGAGCGAAAAGACTTACAAACAAGTGTTGGTCTTTTTAGCCAGTAATTTCAAAAACCACAAAAAGGTAATGGTTGATAGTATTACAGAAAATAAATCTGCAACTGGCTGAGACCAAATAAGACCGTCAAGACCAAGCGTTGCATTTAATATCATAATAGCAGGAATAAAAGCTAATCCTTGACGACATACCGATAAAATGAGTGCGACAAGTGCCCTACCCGTTACCTGCATTAGTGTCATTACTATGAATATAATGCCTAAAAATGGGGCTACTGATATTTGAGCTCGGAGCATTCTAACTCCATGGTAGATTATATCTTCATCATCTATAAAAAAGCGAATGATGTGCTCAGCACCAAAAAAGAATAACAAGAAGAAAAATACCCCAATTATAGTAAGTGCTTTTAGCGCATAAAAGATTGAACTTTTAAGCCTTTTACTATTGTTTGCCCCATAGCAGTAACCAAACAATGGCTGTACCCCAGTGTTTACCCCCATGTAAATCATAATAAACATCATTACAACTTTCATAACAATACCCATTGCAGCAACTGGATCATTTCCATATTCAACAAGGTAAAGATTATAAAAAATATTTGCGAAGCTCATGAGAATATTTGAAAGGGATGCAGGAACACCAATAGCCAGCACTTCTTTTGCAACACCGTCGCCCATTTTAAAACATTTAGGGCTTAGAGAAAGATGCCCCTTAGAACGTACAATTGCAACTATATAGTAAATCGTTACCACAACATTTGCTAAAACGGTTGCAATCGCAGCCCCTGCAACTCCATAGCCAAGCGTAAAAATAAATATTGGGTCGAGTACAATATTTATAAGGGTACTAATAATCATCCCGAACATTGCAGTTTTTGCACTACCCTCACTTCTAATAATATATGCAAGTGAAGCACCCATAATAATAAACGGAGCCCCAAGACAAATATATGTTAAATACCCTTTTACATATTGGTGAGCTTCCTCGTTTGCACCAGTAAATGCAACTAAGGCTTCCATATTAAGTATCCCAAGAACAGCAACAATAATACCAAAGACGAGCGAACCGTAAAAAGCAAAACTTGAAATATTAGAAGCCCGCTTATAATTTTTCGCTCCAAGATGCCTTGAAATATTTGCACTAGAACCTATCCCAAAAAGGTTTCCTATAGCCATAAGTATAAAAAATACTGGCATAGCAAGGGAAACCGCTGCCACTTGATTACGGTCGCCTGTTTGCCCAATAAAAAATGTGTCAACTAAATTGTATAGTACAAGTACAATCATACCTATAATTGTAGGTAGTGCAAGCGACCAAACGGCTCTAGGTATTGAGTATCGCTCAAAAATATCAATTTTGTTTTGTTTCATAGTTGTCTCCATTTGTGTCTAATGACTTTAGTATGTTTTGTAATTTTTCAAAACAATGCATTAGGTTTTCTATTTCATCATTATTAAATTTTTCTTGGATAGATTTCTCAAAGTTATCAACAACCATGCCTGCTTTTTCTACAATATCTAAAGCTCGTTTTGTTATTGTTATTTTTTTGAGCCTTGCATCAGATTCTACACTCCTTCTTTCAATCAATCCTAATTCTTCCATGTGATTTAGCCCTAAACTTACGGTAGGTCGCTTTAATCCAAATTCTTTTTCAAGGTCTTTTTGAAAAATGTCCCTTTCTGAGTGTTGAATAAAAAAAATTACATCCATTTGAAAAGCTGTAATATCTGTTCCAGCTATATTTCGAATTCTTAAGCCCATAGTTCTTTTCATTAACAGCGATGTCTTTTTTAACTCACGACCAATATAAAAATGTTCCATAGCACTTCCTATTTGTATTATGCAAAACTGTTTTATATAAAACTATTTTATATAAAACAATATAGTAAATTATACACATTTTGTCAAGATTTAAGAAAGATTTTTTATACATATTAAAACACAGGATTCTTCACAAATTCTACATTGACATTCTTAAAAAAATCTGTTACTCTTAAAACAGTGCGAAAGCACAGTATTTAATAAAGAATAAGATGAGGTCATGAGCATGAACGTTGATAACGACAGCGTGTTAGGATTGGACTATATAGATCATCGCTTTGGTATACCAAGCTATAAAAAATATAAAATTGATGCACAATATAAAAATTTTTCAAAACTATGCATGTCAGAGGTTGTTAATGCAGATGTTTCTATAGCATCGTTTGGCGAAGATGCCTATGCTGCGGGTTGTGCAGAAGTACTTATGACCATTAAAACATATCTTGAAAGCTGTAAGTTAGAAAAATCCATTTTTTTATATGCACATTCATATAAAAGATTTATACTTGTTGCAGATGATTCAATTACAGACGAAGCATTTAAAACGGCTATTGATAACATGTTTAAGCTTTTTGAACATGCTAATGCAGCTGCAACACCAATATCTGGAGTGTCACGTTTTGTCCTTGTTTTTGGAGATAATATTGTAAACAGAGCCTTAAGCGCTCACCATGCAAACATAAACAACCAAATTAACTATATTTTAGAAAACCATGAAAATGAAATCTGCTTAGCAGATCTTACCGAAAAGGTAGAAATATTTCAACTCATTGCATACGCAATTCAACACAACACCATTACTCCATTTTATCAAGGAATACGAAACAATAAATCTGGCGAAATAAACAAGTTTGAAGCACTTATGAGACTCTATGATGAAAAAGGAAAAATGTACAGCCCAGACTATTTTATGAGAGTAGCAAAAGAGTTTAACCAGTACAACACTATAAGTAAAATGATGATAAAAAAGGCTCTGAACGACTTTGTTTCAACCGATAAAGAACTGTGCATAAACATTACGCTTTTTGACATTCAAAACGAAGACTTTAGAACATGGTTTATAAATAAAATAGAAACATACCCTAGCCCACAAAGGCTAACACTCGAATTTGTAGAAACAGAAAACTATAACAGCAATTCAATACTCTTTGACTTTTTACAAGAGGCAAGAAGCATTGGGTGTAAAATAGCGGCAGACGATTTTGGTTCAGGCTTTGCAACATTTTCATCAATTATTTCGCTCAAGCCAGATATTATAAAAATTGATGGTGATATTATTAAACACCTTGTTGACAGCGAAGAGAACAGAATTATATTGGACTCAATTTGCTTTATTGCACGCCAAATTAATTCGCACATTGTTGCAGAATACGTAGAAAGCGACGAAATTCAAAAAATACTCCTTGAACGAGATATAGAGTTTTCACAAGGGTTTCACTTTGCAACTCCCCTACCCATTAGTGATATTATCGACGTGTAATGAGACGCAACAATTAAGTTGCATATTATTAATTTAATTAACACTAAGAGAGTTTATACACAGAGTTTGAACCCTCTACAACAGATGGTCGTCTTTTACAAAAAGCACTATCTGTCTTTTGAAAAAAAAACTTCGAGAATGCACAAGTTTCAATTGACATAATTTAATTTTAAGCATATAATATTTACTCAGTACACTAGGTTATTTGTGTTGTTAGTGTATATAATTAATGTGGAAGTGTGTTATGAAAGGAATAATTTTAGCAGGCGGCAGTGGAACTCGCCTATACCCAATTACAATGGTAACGTCAAAACAATTACTACCTGTATATGATAAACCTATGATATTTTACCCATTGTCAACACTCATGCTGGCAGGCATTCGTGAAATACTTATTATTTCTACCCCCCATGATTTACCTAATTTTGAAAAATTATTGGGTGATGGTTCTCAGTTTGGTTTAAAACTATCATATATAGAGCAACCATCTCCAGATGGTCTTGCGCAAGCATTTGTGCTTGGTAAAGAATTTATTGGCGACGATGACTGTGCAATGATTTTGGGCGATAATATTTTTCATGGAAATGGACTTACCCGCCACTTAAAAAAGGCTGTAGAGAACAAAGGAAGAGCAACTGTTTTTGGCTATTATGTTGAAGACCCTGAACGTTTTGGAGTAGTAGAATTTAACGCTGATGGAAAAGCCATTTCATTAGAAGAAAAACCAAAACAACCAAAGTCTAACTATGCAGTTACAGGATTATATTTTTATGATAACAGCGTTTGTAAGCATGCACAAGAATTACAACCATCTGCACGTGGGGAATATGAAATTACCGACCTTAATAAAATATACCTAGAGCAAGGAAAACTCGATGTAATTACACTTGGTAGGGGTTACGGATGGCTCGATACCGGCACAGTTAATAGTTTAAACGAAGCCGGAGAATACGTTAAGGTAATTCAAAATTCGCAAGGGCTAATGATTTCTTGCATTGAAGAAATCGCTTACCACAATGGATGGATGAGCCACGACGACCTAATAAAAGCTGCAGAAAAATACGGTAAAAGTAATTATGGTGCATATTTATTAAAAGTATCTGAAGATAAAATAATTCATAAGGATAAACGACACGATGAACATAACTAAAACAACACTTGAAGGTGTATATATAATTGAGCCACAAGTCTTTGGAGACAGTCGTGGCTGGTTTATGGAAACATATTCTAAGATTAAAACACCTGAAATTAACTGCGATTTTATACAGGACAATCACTCATATTCAGCAGAAAAAGGCATTTTAAGAGGTATACATTTTCAAAACGGAGAACATGCACAGGCTAAATTAGTGCGTTGCATTGCAGGTGCTGTCTTAGATGTTGCTGTTGACTTACGAAAAGGGTCGCCTACCTATAAGCAATGGGTTGCCGTTGAGTTAAGTGCAGAAAATAAAAAACAATTTTTTATTCCGCGTGGTTTTGGACATGCATTTTTAACACTTACCGATAATACTGAGTTTGTATACAAAACAGATAATTATTATAATTATGAAAACGACCGAAGCATCCGTTGGAACGATAGTGACTTATCTATAGACTGGGGCATAGATAACCCACAAGTATCCGAAAAGGATGCAAATGCACCACTGTTAAAAGATAGTGACTGTAGTTTTATATATTAAATAATTAAAAAAAAGATAAAAAAATGGAGTGTATATGAGAGGTAAGGTAATAATAGTAACAGGTGGAGCAGGTTTTATTGGAGGAAACTTTGTTCACTATATGGTAAATAAATATCCAACATATAAAATTATTTGTGTAGATTCTTTAACTTACGCAGGAAATATGGAAACTCTAGAATCTGTAAAAGATAAAATAACGTTTTATAAAACTAGTATTACCGATAGAGATGGTATTGATACTATTTTTAAAACAGAAAAGCCCCACATTGTGGTAAACTTTGCAGCAGAAAGCCATGTGGATCGCTCTATTGAAAACCCTGGTGTTTTCTTAGAAACAAATATTATGGGAACACAAGTATTATTAGATGCTTGCAGAAAATATGGAATAGAACGCTATCATCAAGTGTCTACCGACGAAGTATATGGAGACCTTCCATTAGACAGACCCGACTTATTTTTTACAGAAGAAACACCTATACATACTTCAAGTCCCTACTCAGCATCAAAAGCCTCTTCAGATTTGCTTGTGCAAGCATACTACAGAACATTTAAAGTGCCAGTGACTATTTCACGTTGTTCTAACAACTATGGTCCCTATCATTTTCCTGAAAAACTTATTCCATTAATGATTGCAAATGCTTTAAATGACAAACCCCTACCCGTATATGGCAAAGGCGAAAATGTAAGAGATTGGCTGTATGTAGAAGATCATTGTTCTGCTATCGATTTAATTATACATAATGGCACTGTAGGCGAAGTATACAACATTGGTGGACATAACGAAAAAACAAACTTAGAAGTTGTAAAAATTATTGTAAATGCATTGGGCAAAAGTGAAAACTTAATTACCTATGTAACAGACAGAGCAGGACACGATATGCGATACGCTATAGACCCTGCAAAAATACATCGCGAGCTAGGCTGGCTCCCCGAAACTAAATTTGACGATGGTATACAAAAAACAATTACATGGTATTTAGAAAATAAGACTTGGTGGGAAAATATTATTTCGGGGGAGTATCAACATTACTACAAAAACATGTACGAAAACCGATAATCCTCTTGTTTCTATTTTACTTGCGGTGTATAAACCAAAAGAGTCATGGTTTTTAGAACTTTTACATTCATTAAATTCTCAAACATATACAAATATTGAGCTAATAGTATGGGATGATTGTCCTACAAATCCTATTGATGAAAGTTTTATACAAAATGTTATAACAAATTTTTCGTACAAATTATATAGGGGAGAAAAAAATCTTGGTACAACAAAGGCATTTGAAGAACTTTCAAAGCTAGGTAGCGGTACGTATTTTTCATTTTGTGATCAAGACGATATTTGGCTCCCTGAAAAAACAGAAACATTGGTAGATATGTTAGAAAAAACAGGTTCTCCACTTGTTTGCAGCGATATGTATGTAATTAATGAAAAAGGCAAAATTATTGCAAATTCAATAAGCAAAATTCATAAAAGGCATACATTTAAAGAGGGCACAGAACTTGCACCTAAAATTTTATCGCAAAACTTTGTTACAGGTTGTGCAACCCTAGTAGATGCAGAAGTAGTAAAAAAAGCACTTCCCTTTTGCACAAACTTTGTACACGACCAATGGATAGCAGCTATAGCTGCACTGTATGGCTCTATAGAGGTAGTAAAACAACCATTGTTATATTATAGACGACATAATGCTAATCAAACAGGCTTGCTTGGTGGCATAGAAGATAAAACAACTTTCTACAACAAGAGAGTAATCAATATAAAAAATGGAGTACAAGTATTTAAAGAAAAAGTATATACCATTGAAAGCCCCTGTATAAATACATTAGAATTAAATAAAATTGAAGAATGGACACAAGCTCGGGCTAACTACTTTTATAAGCCTACTATGAAAGATTTCAAAACAATTTTAACGTACAAAAATTTTGATAGATACGCTACTATTTTTGAACTAACTACTCCATTTATGCCAAAGTTTTTATTTAACCTAGTATTAAAACAAATAAAAAAAAGGTTGGTATAATTATGATTTTAGTAACAGGCGTAAACGGACAGCTTGGCTATGACATTGTAAATGTTTTAAAAAATAGAAATATTCCCCATAAAGGAATAGACATACAAGACCTAGATATTACCGATGAAAAAGCAGTATTTACATATATAGCAGAGCTAAAACCGACTGCTGTAATACATTGTGCTGCCTATACTGCGGTAGACAAAGCAGAAGATGACATAGACATATGCACAAAAGTAAATGTAGATGGTACAAAAAATATAGCAAACGCCTGTAAAGAAATAAATGCTAAATTGATGTATATTAGCACCGATTATGTTTTTCCTGGCGATGGCGAGAAGGAATACGAAGTAGATGATGTAACAGGCCCAAAAAGTATATATGGAAAAACAAAGCTAGACGGTGAACTAGTCGTAAAAGTACTTATACATAATTATTTTATAGTTAGAATTTCGTGGGCTTTCGGGATAGTAGGAAATAACTTTATTAATACAATGATGCGATTAGGATTAGAAAAAGAAAGTCTAAATATTATTGATGACCAAATTGGAAGCCCAACTTATACAGCAGACCTCGCCCCCCTGTTATGCGATATAATTATAAGTGAAAAGTATGGCACCTATCACGCAACAAATGAAGGCTATTGTTCATGGGCAGACTTTGCAGAGCTTATTATGAAAGAAGCAAAACTTAATTGTAGAATAAATAGAATTCCAACAATCGACTACCCCACTCGTGCACAGAGACCACTTAATTCAAGAATGAGTAAAAAAAGTTTAGACGATGCAGGTTTTTCAAGATTACCTAAATGGCAAGATGCAGTAAAAAGATATATAGCTACAAAAAATATGGATGTAAAATGCTAAAATCTTTTTTTTCATTTCTGTTAGATATATACAGGTCTCGTTTTACATTATTATCTTTAGCAAAAAACGATTTTAAGTCGAGATATTTAACTACCTTATTAGGAGCTCTATGGGCTTTTGTACAACCATTAGTTACTATACTTGTATTTTGGTTTGTTTTTGATGTAGGTTTTAGATCTGCTCCAGTAAATGATGTACCTTTTGTTGCATGGTTTGTACCTTCGTTTTTAATTTGGTCATATTTTACCGAATGTTTGGGAGCAACAACAAATAGCTTAAGAGAGTATAGCTACTTAGTTAAAAAAGTACAGTTTAGAGTAAGCCTCATACCCCTTGTAAAAGTAATATCATCTTCCTTTGTACATCTTGCATTTATTGGCGTTATTCTTGTTATAGTAGTTGCTTATAATGTAGGCCTTTCAATATATAATATTCAAGTATTATATTATTTTCTATGTACAGTTGTTTTACTTATAGGTTTAGGTTGGCTCTTGTCTTCAATTGGAGCATTTACTGGTGACATTGCCAATATTGTAAATGTTGTTATACAAATAGGTTTTTGGGCAACCCCTATATTTTGGAACCCTGAAACTATGTCACCAACGGTAGTAAAAATACTTAAACTAAATCCAATGTTTTATATTTGTCAAGGCTATAGAGATAGCTTTATTGATCATGTGTGGTTTTGGGAGCGAGGATTAACACTTAACATATATTTTTGGCTTTTTACCTCGACAGTCTTTATTTTAGGGGCACTTGTATTTAAAAGGCTACGCTCCCATTTTGCGGACGTATTGTAGGAGATTATTATGAACAATGCAATAATTTCAGTAGAGAATTTAAATAAAATATATCCTATTTATGTGCATAAAAAAGACCGCATGAAAGAAGCACTAAGCCTTACAAGAAAAAAATATCATAAAGACTTTTATGCACTTAATAATATAAGTTTTGATATTCAGCGTGGAGAAACCATTGGCATAATAGGTCAAAATGGTTCAGGAAAGTCTACTCTATTAAAAATTCTTACTGGTGTACTTTCTCCAACCTCTGGAAGTGTGCAAGTACATGGCAAGGTATCTGCCCTTTTAGAGCTGGGTGCAGGATTTAACCCTGAAATGACCGGCATGGAAAACATATATCTTAACGGCACCATAATGGGTTACACAAAAACAGAAATGGACGAGAGAGTTCCAAAAATTGTTGAATTTGCAGATATAGGAGACTTTGTACAACAACCCGTTAAAATGTATTCTAGTGGTATGTTTGCTCGCCTTGCATTTGCTGTTGCCATTAATGTTGAACCGGAAATTTTAATTGTTGATGAAGCATTAAGTGTTGGAGACATGCGATTCCAAATAAAGTGTATGGATCATATGAATAAAATGATGATGGGTGGTACAACTGTTTTATTTGTATCTCATGATACAAATGCTATTCGTCGTTTTTGTACACGTGCTATTTGGTTAAATCAAGGAGAAATTAAATCTGCAGGCAATGTAGATAGAGTTGCTGATGAATATATATCTTTTTTGAAAATTGGAGAATATTCGCAAGAGATTGTTCAAGAAGTTATTGTTCAAGAAAATGAAAAGCCTTTTGAACCCAATGGCGGAATAGCTGAAATTGTGGATGTTATAATAAGCACAGTCTCTAGTAGAAATATTGATAACTGCACGGTTGATGATAAACTTATTTTGGAAATAGTTTACGATGTGTATGAAGAAGACTTTGAAAACCCTGTTTTGGGTGTTGCAATACGATCAATAGATGGAGATTATGTTTGCGGCTTAAATACTTTACTAGATAGAGTACAAGTACCGTGGAAGTATGGTCGAAATCGATTTACACTTGAGTACACCTACGGTATTCTTGTTATAAGTGGAAAGTACGAGTTAGATGTAGCTATATTTGATAAAACAGCAACAGTTCCTGTACAGTATCTTGCAGCATTTAAGAAAATTTCGGTAGTGTCACCATACATAGGAGAAGGGTTATTAATTATACCTCATCATTGGAAGGCAATAGAACCTTAAATAGTTTTAACTTGGTATATATTATATTATAAAAGGATAAAAAAATGAAAAAAATTTTGGTTACAGGTGCAAATGGCTACATAGGAAAGCATGTTATAGCACAGTTGCTAGACTTGAATGCAAGTGTATTAGCTTGTGATTTTAACACAGATGGAATAGATTCTCGTGCTACTGCAATTAATTATGACATTTTTTCAGGCAGTAAAAATTTATATGAAGAGTTAGGAAGTCCCGATGTTTGCATTCATATGGCATGGAAAGACGGTTTTGTTCATAATTCTTCAAGTCACATGGGTTTTTTATCAAAACATTTTGAGTTTATTAGCAAAATGGTAGATGGAGGGCTTAAGCATCTTTGTGTTATGGGAACTATGCATGAAGTAGGATATTTTGAAGGCGCTATCGATGAAAATACTCCATGCAATCCAATATCTATGTATGGAATTGCAAAAGACGCTTTACGAAGAAGTACTTTTTTATTAT
>CAZUPJ010000031.1:0-11559 GCA_964622185.1 uncultured Treponemataceae bacterium | reverse complement strand
TATATAATAAATGCATGAATATATTGACGCTCGTTGAAAATTTACCTGCAAATATTGTTTTTCTTCCTCCCCATGCAGACAAAATTACTTTTTCTGAAATTATAGCTGGCGATTTAATGGCGGACCTTTTAGTTTGTCAAAAAATGGAAAGCTTACTTGTTACCGGACTTGCAACCGAACAAACAATTCGCACAGCTGACATTCTTGGATCTGTTGCAGTCCTCTTAGTAAATGAAAAACTTCCCTCACCAGAAATGAAAAAAGTGGCAGAAGAAGTAAACATACCACTACTTGCTACAGCGCTGCCTTTGTATGAAACATGTGTAGAACTTGATAAAATAATACACATGACAGAGGAATTCTAACATGAACATTACAGAGCTTAAAGATATTTTACAGGATGTCATTTCCGCCGTTTTTTCAAATCCAAACAAAGCACAAAAATACAAAAAAATTCGTATTTTTAGAGCAAACGATAAAGAAGGATATTTTTGCGAATCTTTTACAAATACACAAAGTTTTCACAAAACACTAAACTATTCAGACTTTGTCTCTTTTGTGGATGAAAATTGTGCCTCTGCCTTTAAAAATACTGTTTTAACAACTTCTACAGAAACAGTTACCGTTCTTTCAAATAAAAAAGGAAACATTACCATTCTTAAAAACCCTCTCAAAACAGGACAAAAAAGCCCTAAAAGCAGCCAAAATAAGCAAAAACACTATATTTTGGAAGAAGGCATTCCCGTTCCTTTTTTAATTCATCTTGGAGTAATGACAGAGCAAGGAAAGGTTATTGCTTCAAAATATGATAAGTTTAGGCAAATAAATAGATTTTTAGAGTTCATTAACGATATTCTTCCTTTATATGAAGATTCTGACAAGGTTTACAAAGTGCTTGATTTTGGTTGCGGAAAGTCTTACCTAACATTTGCTTTGTATCATTTTTTAGTACAAATACGTCATAAAAAGGCTCAAATTATTGGAGTAGATCTCAAGGAAGAAGTTATTAAAAACTGCTCAAATTTGGCAAAAACATGGGGTTATGAGGGTTTAGAATTTAAAATTGGTCGCATTGAAGACTTTGAAAGCAAGGATGCGAAAAACAATCTTGACCTTGTTATTACCCTACACGCATGTGACACTGCAACAGATTATGCTCTTAATTATGCTGTTAAAAATAATGCAACGGCAATACTTTCTGTCCCTTGTTGCCAACATGAAATAAATTCAAAGCTTTCAAAAGATCTTCCAAACAAAGGTCTTAATGCTTTAATGAAATATGGCATTGTAAAAGAACGTTTTGCAGCTCTTGTGACCGATGTAATGAGAGCAGAACTTTTAGAAGCACAAGGCTACACTGTGCAACTTATGGAGTTTATCGACATAGAACACACCGCAAAAAACCTTCTTATTCGAGCTGTAAAAAAACCCAATGGTGCAAAGGCAAAAAAAAGCGACTCTTACGAATCGCTTTGTGAATCTTTGGGTGTGGAAAATACTTTGGCAGGGTTACTTAACTAGGCCAACACATCCGTAAAAAATAGCTCCTACCGCTTGTGCAAATTGTGCAACCGTGTACTCTTCATGTGCTTCAAGTTGTTTCATAAGACTTGTATTAGCTAAATTACCATCTGCAGCCTTTTGCACAATATTCGGAACAACTCTTTTTGATCCTTCACAAAGAAGTGCAAAACAATCAGGGTTTTTTACCAGTCGCCCGTAAAGAGTTCGCTCTGTTGCTTCTGGATTCATAATATATTGCACTTCTTGCCAACAAGAACCAAGGGACTCTCCTATTTGTCTAAAAATCTCTTGGCACACAGGATAGTTTTTGTCGGAAGCTTTTTCCATAAAATACTCTAAACACGCTTTTCTCATGTCTTTTGGCTCTGTAGGCACAATAATTTTTTCGCCTTGTTTTTTTAAAAGATTTTTGTCAAAAAGTTCTTGATATATTTCAGGTGCCTCGGTTGGAAGATATTTTGCCCCCAACCTAAAGACACCTGATTGACAGGCAAATTTTTGTAACGTACCTGCCAGATGTGTATTAAAATTATTCACACTTCTAACGTCATCTGCTTCATATTTTTTTTGTTTAAAACTGCCTAAATCAACTATAAAATTATAAACTTCGAGCGGAATTTTTGGAATACTTCCATCAGGAAGAACCCAACCTGTTCCAAGCTCTGTTCCGAGGGTGTGCGCAATAAAGCCCTGTGAAACATCTTCTCCCACAGCTACTTGTTCTACAGCGGTTGTAAAGGCTGCCATCGGACCATCGTTTGTATTGCAAACACAACCATCTTCTGTTACATATTCTTTTAACAGATCACAAAGATTTGTAATTTTTGCAAATTGTTTTTCATAGTCTAAGCTTGTATTGTTGCGCATTCCACGGGTTTTGTATGTTTCACCGCCTACAATAAGGTCGTCTATTACAACATCAGGAAAACATAAACCAATTGCATCAAATTTTAATAAGGCACTTCCCGCCTCTTTTTCCATTGATTTAATACCATTTTCCATGTCTTTAAACGAGGCATGCTTATCGAGGGCCTTTTTATCAATAAGGTTTTCTTTCCCTGCGATTATCAAACTACTCGCAGCAAGCATCAGTCTTGTAAGCTTTATAATAGGATCAATAAGTTGATCTGCATTATCAAAAGCAGCGGGAAACCAATCGAACTCTTTAAATACTGAAAGACTCCCATTTATTGAAGCAACAAGTTTTACGTCTGTTCCGCCTATGTCCATTCCTAAAACAACTTTTTTATCTGCTATTTGAGGAAGCTTGACAAACACATTGTTATTTCCTGTTTTCTTTTGTACTTCAACAACTTCTTTTTTTTCTTTAATGTTTTTTATACAAAAGCAAAAATACTTTGCTTCTCCCCATAAAGCATTGAGTGTTCGCTCATTTACATTCAGACACTTTCCGTAGCCAGTTCTGTCATTTTTTGCTTTTTTTGTTTGAAAAACAGCATCAAGAGATTGAGCTAGCGTTACAGAAGGAGCATGCTCTGTATCTATAAAGATTCCTATTTTCATTGCGCCTAAAGACGACAATACATTGTAAATAAATGCATACACGTAAGAAGAAACAAAATCAACTTCTTCTCTTGTTTCAAAATTTGGCAAGTTTAATTTGAACTCTTTTGCTGTTTCATCATACAATGTTACTTGCAAATAAAACGGATATTTTCCTTCTTGTTCAAAAGCTTCTCTCACTTCTCCAATATATATGGGCAAATCTTTATGTGCCCGTTCTAAAAAACTTGTAATCATATTTTCCTCCGTCCTCTTTATTACTGTTCTCTAATTATAGGGAATCTCTAAAAATTAAATTTCTTTTCAGAGATTCCCTGTCAAGTTTTAATGTAAATATTTAAAATATAAGCATTTACATTAAAACATCGCAATATAAATCTAAGGAACACCTCTAAAAACTGCAGTTTTTAGAGGTGCACTATATTTATTACCTTTTCTTCTTCAAGAATTGCATTAAATGCTTCTATTTCTTCTACAGAAAAAGGTGCTCCCTCTATCGGGTATTCTGCTTCCATATCAAAATACTTACTTTTTCCTAAAGGATTATAATTTAATAGTTCATAGCCTTTGGGTTTTGTTTTTGCAACATATTTTGCTATGCTTCTAATGTTTTTTTCTGTTGCTGTGTATCTAGGAATAAGAGGTGTTCTTACCAAAACATCTTGCCCTTTTGAAAGCAAGTATTCATAGTTTTCAAGAATTACTTTATTTGAAACGCCTAAAACTTTTTTGTGTTCTTCTTCATCCATATATTTAATATCTATAATAAAATGGTCTACTATTCCTATAAATTTTTCAAGCTCCAATTTTGAACCGTATAATGATGTTTCTATTGCAGTGTTAACACCTTCTTTTTTGCAAATTGATAAAACTTCTTTTGCAAAATCTACTTGTAATAATACATCTCCACCAGACAGTGTTATCCCCCCATCTTTTCCAAAAAAGACTTTATCACGCAAAAGCATATCGGCAGCTTCTTGAGCTGTTACCTCTTTACTATCAATTGCCATTGCACCTGTTGGACATAGTTCGACACAGCGTGCACATTTTTTGCAGGCATTTCTATCTATATGGATTCTTGTATCCAGCGTTAGAGCTTTGTTGGGGCACACCTGCACACATTGAGAACATTTTACACACATCGATACATGATGCCAAAGAGATACCTTTGTGCTTATTCCTTCAGGATTATGACACCACGGACAGTGCATAGGACAACCCTTAAAAAAGAGTGTAGATCGAATGCCGTCTCCGTCATGAATCGCAAATCTTTTAATATCAAAAATTACGCCTGTCATAGTCCTTCGTACACTGTCCTAGCAATAATTTCGTCTTGCAAATCTTTAGCAAGTTCTGTAAAATAGGCAGTATAGCCTGCAACTCGAACGGTTAAGCCCCTATATTTTTCTGGGTCTTCTTGTGCGCCTCTTAAATCAGCTTCATTTAAAACGTTAAACTGAATATGACTTATGCCTAAATCTACAAAAGCACGCAGTAAACCTGTAAACTTCTTAATTCCCGTTTCGGTATGAAAAAACTGTGGTAAAAATTTCATGTTTAATAAACTTCCGTTGCTCGTTTTCTCAAAAGGAAGTTTGGCCACAGATTGCAACAGAGCCGTTGGCCCATTGATGTCTCGGCCATACATAGCAGAAACTCCACCATCGGCAAGAGGATCTTTCGCGTGCCTTCCATCTGCAGAGGCTGCAACATTTTCGCCCATTGGAACATGTGCAGAAACAGTATATAATCCCATTTGATAAATACCATCTCGCCCATTTTTATATTTTTTAAGTCCATCTGCAAAATAGTTTGCCCACTTTGCACCCATTGCATCAACCCAATCTACATCGTTTCCGTATTTGGGAACTTTATTTATGAGCATAAGTCTCGTTAGCTCGTCATCTTTAAAATCGTTTTGCAATGTTGTAAGAAGTTTTTCTGCTGACAATATTTTTTTATTAAAAACCAAATCTTTTACTGCAGCTAAAGAGTCTGCAACATTTCCAACTTGAATTGCTTGAACCCCTGCAAAATTATAATGTGCCCCGCCTTGCGTAACATCTTTTCCAACTAACATGCAATCATCAATAACAGCAGATAAAAATGGCGTTGGAAGAAGTTCTTCATGTATCTTTTCTACCACAGAAACACAGTCTACCATTTTATCCATAAAATAATCAATTTGTTTTGAAAAAGCTTCTTCTAAGTCCTCGAAAGTTTTATACGTTGTTAAATTTCCTAAATCTAATCCGGTTTTAGCTCCTGTAAGCATGTCTACACCATTGTTAAGTGTAAGCTCCAGAGCTTTTACTAAGTTAAACATAGCAGCATCACTCCAGCCAAGAGCATTTCCATGCGTTGTTAGCTCTACACAACCAACAATTGCATAATTCATTGCATCTTCATGGCTTACTCCGTGTGCTTTTAATGCAGGGATAATTGCCTCATCGTTAAACACTTGCGGCATTCCACTTCCCATACCAATAATTCGGCTTGAAGTTTCTAAAAAATCTTGTGGAGAGTTTTTATGTACCCTACAAGATAAATTTGGCTGTGGCAACAACAGGTGCTCTTGTGCTTTTAAAAATAAATAACTTAAATCATTTGTAGCATCACTTCCATCTACATGTTGCCCACCTATTGCTACATTAAAACCAATAGGGAATCCTGCAAAGTATTTTGCACTATTTGAATTTCTAAGATATACAATTTGGTTAAACTTAAGCCATAAACTCTCTGTAATTATAAGAGCTTCTTCTACACTCATACCGTCAGAAAGACTTTTTTCATAATATGGCAATAAATACTGATCCATGCGTCCTGGAGAATAAGAAGAGGCATTTCCTTCCATTTGCAAAATAACATATAAAAACCATACAGATTGTACCGCTTCGTGATATGTTTCTGGTTTTTTTTGAGAAAGCTTTTGGCAAATTCTTGCAACATCGAGCAAGCTTTCAGTTTTAGTTTTTGAATATATTTCTTTTGCCAAATTTGCATAGCGTGTCATAAAAGCACATGCACCTTCCATTACAAGTACAATACTTTTGTAAAAATCGACTTGTTTTCCTTTTGCACTTTGTAATTGCTCTTCTGCTTGTGCTTTTATTCCAGCAGGACCCATTTCAAGCCATTTTTTGGTATTTGGGCAAATATGCCCTTGTGAATGGTCCTTTTGATTTATTTTTACTACTTTTGCGATAGCATCTACTTCTTCACCTATCGCACTACGCACTTGATCTTCAAGTGATTTCCCCTTCCAGTAAGGAAGAATTTCTTTCTCAAAGGTTATTACATCTTCTTCATGTATATTAAATTTATCTTGTGCCCTTGTCGGTAAAGAGTGAAATTCTTTTGCAATCCAAGAAGCTCCAGTTTCTGGAAAAACTACCCCTGAACGTACACCTGCAGTTCTGTTGCCAACGATTCTTTCTTCTTGTTCAATTTTTATGTTCATTTCTAAAAGGGCTTTTTTTAGAGCTTCTGCCCTTTGAATACATCTAGGGTCACTTTCATGTTCTTGATAGCTTTTTGTAATTAATGTTGCTTGTTCAATCGTTGCAAAACGAGGTTCAGCCATCATATCATTTTTTAATTTTTCAATAAAATCAATGGGCGGTAATTTTTTTATATTTTCAATATTTTTCATAAAAACCTCTTTTTCATTTTTTTGCTAAAAAGACTCATCCGCAAGCGAATGACTCTTTTTTCTTACGAAAGTGCTTCTTCCAAGGCCTTTAACATTATGTTTTTATCTGGAGTTTTCCCAGTCCACATTTCAATGTTTAAAGCTGCTTGATTAATAAACATTCCAGCTCCTGTAGAACACGGAATTCCACGTTTTTTCATTTCTTTAATGAAAGCACTTTCTGTAGGATTTGGAATAACATCTTGAACAAACATATCCTTTGTAATACTGTCTAAGTTAATATTTGGAATATCATTCACATCTGGATAAAGTCCTACAGAGGTCGCATTAATCACAATATCAGTTCCTGCTAAAATTGAGTAGGCTCCATTCCAATCTTCGTATGAAACTTTAGCTTTAGTTTTTGTTGTTAAAATTTCTACCAGCGCGTCTCCAAGAGCTCTATCTTCTTTTCGATTTACAATGGTTATTTCTCCAACTCCTTTTAAAGCCATTTCAACACAAATTGCACGAGAAGCACCACCGGCACCAAATACTACAGCTTTTTTTCCAGCAACATCAATACCGCTAGCTTCTAAGGCCATCATAAAACCTTTTCCATCAGTATTTTCGCCAAACAGTTTCCCATCAGTATTTACAATAGTGTTTACCGCACCAATTATTTGAGCACTTTCAGAAATTTCATCTAAAAATTTCATAACTTCAATTTTATGAGGGATTGTGCAGTTTGCTCCCTTCATTTTAAAGGCTTTTAATCCATTTATTGCATCTTCAAGCTTGTCTTTATCAACGTCAATGGTTAAAAATCGCCACCTCTCTAAACCAAGCGATTTAAATGCAGCATCTTGCACCACAACACCTGGATTTTCTGCAACTGGTTGGCCAAAAACCCCAACCAAATTATCTAAATAGTTTTGTTCTTTCATTATTCTCTCCTTTAAATAAAGCATGCCAGTGGCATGCTTTATGTTTTATACTCTTTCGCGTTTGAGCTTTCGGCCAAAACAGTCAAATGCAATAATTGCTACAATTAAAATTCCTTCAAGTAGTTTTTGAGTAAATGACTCAACTCCAAGCATATTCATACAGTTTGTTAAAAGCTGAATTACCATAAGACCAATAAAGCTTTCTACAACACCACCAACACCACCAGCAAACGATGTTCCGCCAATAACTACACCACAGTTTACAAGCATACCTGTTGTATCTCCATATACAGAAGATGCCGTGTTCATTCTAGAGGCAAGCAATACACCTGCAAAACTTGCTGTTGATGCACTTATTACAAAAGAAGCCCATTTAATTGGAACAACCGGAATTCCTGAGTATTTGGCAACTTCATAATTTCCACCAATTGCATAACAATTTCTACCAAAACTTGTATACCGCATTATGTAATGGAAAATCGCAAATAGCACAAACATATAAATAACAAGGACAGGTATCGACCCAAAAACTTTAGTATTTGCAAATTTTAGGAAGTCTGGAACCTTATTAATGAGAGGATGTGCATCAGTGAGTTGCTGGCTTACGCCTTTTAAAAGCATTCCCATACCAAGCGTAATAATAAAGGGCTCCGTTTTTTGATGTACAACCAAAAATCCATTTACAAAACCAATCATTGCTCCAACCAAAATAGCGGCAATAGTTGCC
The DNA here is from genome assembly GCA_964622185.1 of uncultured Treponemataceae bacterium. Taxonomy (GTDB): domain Bacteria; phylum Spirochaetota; class Spirochaetia; order Treponematales; family Treponemataceae; genus CAYJFX01. Next base: position 3,206 of record CAZUPJ010000031.1, on the reverse strand, counting down.
ATCCAAATTGGATAACCTGCATTAATCATTAAAACGGCTATTACACCACCCAAAGATAATGTTCCACCAACAGATAAGTCACAACCACCACAAATAACTGCAACAGTTACACCAAAAGCAACAATTTCTAAAATTGCTGCAGAACGAAAAATATCAATCCAGTTATATGCTGAATAAAAATTAGTGTTTGAAAACAACATCATAATAAGCATCGCAATAATTGCTAAAACTGCTTTTTGCTTCGAAAGTGCTTTCCAAATTTTGTTTTTTCCTATTACTTGTACCACACTATCCTCCTAAACTTCTCTACGGTTATCAAGCCAAATAGCTACGACTAAAACCGCGCCTCTCATTATGGTTTGCATGTATGTTGAAAGCTCTAACATATTCATACAGTTTCCTAAGAGAGTAATTAAAAGAACACCGAGTACTGTTCTAAGAACGCTACCCTTACCACCTTTGAGGGTTGTTCCACCAACAACAACACATAAAATTGCGTTTGTTTCATATCCTGTGCCAAATGTTGCATTAGCAATTGTGCCTCGAGAAGCAAGCATTATTCCACCAAAAGCAGCCATTACACCACTTATGGTATAAATCAAACACATTATTCGTTTTACATTAAAACCACATAGGAAAGCAGTTTCTTTATTTCCACCAACAATACTAATTGATCTTCCTGCCAATGTTTTTGTATGAAAGAGATGCATAAGAATAAGAAGAACAAAAAATACCACAAGAGCTATTGGAATTACGCCGAAGACTAATCCTGATCCTAAAGCGGTAAAAATAGTGTAAGGGTTTGTACTTCTTGCAATTACTACTGTTTCAGGTCCAATTACTAACAAACCAACTGCCATAAAAATAGAACTCATCCCATATGTTATGAACAATACTTCCGCTTGTGTCATGGCTCCAGAAAGTGTTAACACTTTACCATTTAAGTAACCCAAAAAAGCACCTAACAAAAGTCCAACAATTATCGCTCCAACTTGCCCCAAAGGATTAATAAGCCATACACTTGTAACGCCTACTAAAGAAATTATACCTACTACTGATAGATCAATAAATCCACCAAGAACAACAAAGGTCATTCCAAGTGCAACATATGCCAGCACAGCCATTTGCCTCATAATGTTTGTAATATTATTTTGACTTAAAAATTTAGGTTCAATGAGAGCTGTTACTATCATTAGAACTATTATTCCAACGGGAAGAAGATTTTGCTGCACATACTTTTTCCAATTATCTTTTACTAAAATTTTAGCATTCATTTCAACTCTCCTTCCTTACCCAATAGCCTTATCCATAATCTCAGTGGCAGTTGCTTTTTCAGGATCAAATTCTCCCGTAATACGACCTTCACATATGGTTAAAACTCTATGGCTCATATTTAATACTTCAGGAAGCTCTGAAGAAATCATAATAATTGCTCCACCTTCTTCTACAACCTTGTTCATAAGAACATAGATTTCATATTTAGCACCAACATCAATACCACGAGTAGGCTCATCCAAAATCAAAATTTTAGGAGGAAGTTCTAACCAGCGTCCAACAATACATTTTTGCTGATTTCCTCCTGACAAGGTTACTGTTTTTGTTTCTGCAGTTGGTGTTTTAATAGAAAGAGCTTTTATTTGTCTTGCACCCATTTCTTTTTCAAGTGAATTATTAACTATTCCAAATTTTGAAATTTTATCTAAGGTAGCAAGCGAAATGTTACTTTCCACAGAAAAAGGTAAAATAAGACCCTCTTTTTTTCTATCTTCTGGAACAAGTGCTAATCCTAGTGTTTTAGCTTGTTTGGGAGTCGGGATAGAAACTTTTTCACCGTTAAGATATACTTCGTGGCCATGCACTTTGTCAGCTCCAAAAAGGGCTCGAATTATTTCTGTTCGCCCAGCGCCTACAAGTCCTACAAGCCCGAGAATTTCGCCTTTTTTTACACTAAAGTTTATATCATGGAGTTTTCGAGTATTAAGATTTTTTACTTCTAACAAAGTATCGCCAACGTTTTTTGTTCTGGGAGGAAACTCATTTTCAATTGGGCGTCCAACCATTTTTTCGATCATTTCTGCTCTTGTTAAATCTTCAATATTTTTTGTATCAATAACATTACCATCTCGCATAATGGTAACAATATCGCAATAATCAAAAATTTCATCGAGTTTATGACTAATATATATAATTGAGATTCCGTCTGCTCTCAATTGTTTTATTAGAAGGCCAAGCTGTTTTAATTCTTCTGCTGTTAAACTGCTACTTGGTTCATCCATTATTATAAGTTTTGAGTTGAAAGAAAGAGCTTTTGCAATTTCAACCATTTGCATTTCAGAGGCACTTAAATTGCCTACTAGCTCGTATGTGTCAATATTACATCCTATGATATCTAAATATCCAGCTGCATTTTTATGAACACCTTTCATTCCTTTAAATTCGCGAAAGCGTCCGAGAAGAATGTTTTCTCCGACGGTCATTGTGTTTACAAGATTAAATTCTTGATAAATAATACTCAACCCACGGTGCAGTGCTTGAATAGGAGTTGTATGTTCAACAACTTCTTCATTAAAAATTACTTCACCAGAGTCTTTTGTATATACACCGGAAAGTATTTTCATTAAAGTTGATTTTCCGGCTCCGTTTTCACCTACAATACCATACACTACACCACAAGGAACAGTTATGGAAACATTATCTAAAGCTTTAACACCGGGAAAACTTTTACAAACATTCTTTACTTCAAGAATATTTTTTACTGATTTGCTCATGTTCTTCCCCCTTATTTCAGAAAAAAGTTACGCCCTGAAAACAGAGCGTAACTCCAAATTAGTACATTTTATACTGTCTCTCGGCAGTTTTCTACCATTCTGGATAAGGGAAGTTATTTACTGTTTCTGCAGTTACAACATCCAAGGCTGTCCAAGTGTTACTAGGCACAGTTTCACCGTTCATAACTTTTTTTATGTTTGCAAATGAATCAAGTGTCATTTGGTTAAAACTTTGTCCAACGCTTAAAGCTTGTGTTCCATTAATAACTTGGTCATAACCAACAGAGTTCCCGTCTACACCAATTACGTATACGTCATCCATACCAGCAGCTTGAAGAGCTTGGATAATTCCTGTTGCACCATTGTCCCAGTGACAGTATGCTGCTTGAATATCATCACCGTATTTGATGATAAAGTCTTCCATGATTGCAAGAGCAT
>CAZUPJ010000030.1:9173-11663 GCA_964622185.1 uncultured Treponemataceae bacterium | reverse complement strand
AATCCTGCCGACTCAGCTATAGAAAAGCTCTGGCGTGATGAACGATGGGGTGCCATATAACATACACATAGTATGCACGTAAAGGTTGCTCTTTTAAGCCTTAAGTAGTTTGTTATAATTACTATTTAACAAGGTTTTACAAATCACACTTATTTAGTTTTTCTCATTTATCTACGCAAAAACGTTATTATAATGATAACTTTTGCTAAATCCTGTTTGCTTTATTTGCATTCAGGAAATCATATTTTATTGGAGTAAAATTATGGACAGACTTGTAATTAACGCTAAAACAAGAACACAATCAGGTAAGGGCGTTGCACGCCGCCTTCGAGAAGTAGGTCAACTTCCTGCAGTTATGTATAATTCAAAGGGCGAATCAGGAATGCTTGAAATTAATGAATCTGAGTTTTTTAAGGTTTGGAAACAAGCCACACCTACAACGCTCATTTCGCTAGTTGTCGATGGTGGAAAAGGGGTACTAGCATTTATTAAAGCTACAGATTACAACATTATATTAGACAAGAATATTCACGTTGACTTTCATGTTATTGATGAAGATAAACCTCTTACAGCAACAATGAAAATTTTAACAACTGGAAATCCTGTGGGTGTTCGTGATGGTGGTGTTTTTGAAAAAGGTATTGCTAAAGTTGAAGTGAAGTGTTTACCTTCTGATTTACCAGTTAGAATTATTGCAGATGTTTCAAATCTAGCACTAAACGAATCTATTTGCATTAAAGATCTTCCTTTTGAAAAAAGTGTTACCGTTCTTACTGATGCAGATGCAGTTGTTGCAACTGTACGCCCAATGCGCTAATATTTTTAATGTAACAAACCTTAAAAGGTATATTTACCTTTTAAGGTACTTATTTTATAATGCTTTTACAAAAATCCTACACAAAAGACAATGATGAACTTGTCAAAAAAGTAATAACCAATTTTCAGTATTACCTTTCATTAAATGAGAGGAAAACAAATCAAAGAATCCAACAAACGTATATCAATTTTGAAAAACCGCTTACTCTATTACTTGCTGTTTCAGGGGGGATTGACTCTCAGGTTATGTTACACGCTGTTCATACTATTTTCAGTCATACTGATGTTTTTATAAAGGTTGTAACAGTAAATCATAATTTGCGTGAAGAAATTGAGACGGCTCAAGATGCCTTATTTGTAAAAGAGTACTGTGAGAGAGAGCTTAATACACATTGCGATATTATTACAATTGAGCGTGGATTTATTGATGAATTGAACCGTGTACGTGGCTGCGGTGTTGAAGATGCAGCTCGTCATGAGAGATATACCCGCATATTTGAATATGCAAAAAAATATAATGCAAAATATGTTTTATTTGCACATAACAGAGATGACCAATTAGAAACTCTTGTGCAACATTTTTTACAAGGTGCATGTGCTGGTATATCAGGTTATGCAAGTAGTGGTATTCAACAATTAACTGCATATCCTCTTTCAGGAATAGAATCTAATGATATTTCAGTGTTCAGACCACTTCTTTCGGTTAGTAGAAAAGAAATTGAGGTATATGCAAAGTCATATTCAATCCCATATCGCGAAGACAGTACAAATTCGCAATTAGTTTTTTATAGAAATAAAATACGGCATAATCTTATACCCATATTAAATAAACACTTTGTAGGATGGGACACTGGTGTTTTAGCAGGAGCTGAAAAGGCATTTTTAGAATCAAATTTTATTGAAACGTTAGCAAAATCGTTTAGTTGGGATGTAGACAATGATGTAAGCATGAACCTACATGCTTTTTTTAATGCAGGGTTTCCAGTTCGAATACGTTTACTATACAAGGGTTTAGAACTTGCTGGCATAAAAGGTCGTATACCCTATGCAATGATAAAGCTGTGTGCTCAAGGACAAAAGCGCGTGCAAGGTTTGGGTTTTGAAATTGTACACAAGGCTGAAAAAATTATTATTCGTAAACTTAATGTTTCTCAGTTTGATACAAGTGCTTTTTTTCTGAATATAACCCAGTGTGGGCAATATTACGTAGGTACTGTTTTGTATCAAATACAAGAGTCTGTTCAGAAAATTCAAATGAATGCCGATATAGAAAGAGGAGAAAATTGTATAGGTATGTTTAAATTACCTATTTGCATACGGAATAGAAAAGCAGGCGACAAAATAATTACTGCACAAGGAACTCATAAATCCGTAAAAAAAATTTTTTCAGAGTGGCGAGTTGCGGAATCAGATCGCTTATTAATTCCATTTATTGAGAGTGAAGGGCAATTAGTATGCATTTGGGGTGCTGTATATGGTTATCCAAATTGGTATGTAAAACAACAAAAAATCGAACAATCACAAATGGTGTATATTCGATTCATAAGGAATAATTGATGAATAAAGACAAAAAAAACAATTCACAGAAAAATAATGGTGAAAAGAATTCTCAAAAAATAAGTGGAAATTTCAAGAATAATCAACCACAGTCTGGTGGACGATTTGGGATGACAC
>CAZUPJ010000030.1:0-9073 GCA_964622185.1 uncultured Treponemataceae bacterium | reverse complement strand
AGTGGAAATTTCAAGAATAATCAACCACAGTCTGGTGGACGATTTGGGATGACACTATTTATTTTAATGATTGGTTTTTTGATTTTATTTTTTCTTTTTAATAGAGAAAGTACTTCATATCCTCAAATTTCATATACAGATTTTTTATTTTCTGTTGAGCAAAGTCAAGTCGTAGAAGTACAAATAACAGATCAAAAAACAATTTTAGGAATAATGTACTCTTCAACTGGGCATGAATCATACTTTCAAACTATTATACCTTATGCTGATAACAACCTCATTTCCTTATTGGAAGAAAAAGGAGTAACAGTGACTGGGAAAATTTCTTCTCCAAGTATAATGAGTACCTTACTAAGCTTCTTACCACTTGTAATTATGATTTTCTTTGTAATTATGCTTATGAGGCAAAGTTCTATGCAAAACAATAGAGGGATGCAGTTTGGTAAAAGCAGAGCAAGAGTTTTCGATGCAAATAAAAAAGAAAAAGTTACATTTATTGATGTTGCAGGTCAAGAGGAAGCAAAAAGAGAGCTCGCTGAAATAGTTGATTTTTTAAAAAATCCAAAAAAATATGAAACAATTGGTGCAAAAATTCCAACTGGTGTGTTGTTGGTTGGAAGCCCAGGTACTGGTAAAACGTTATTGGCAAGGGCAGTAGCTGGCGAAGCGGAAGTTGCTTTTTTACATATATCGGGAAGTGACTTTGTTGAAATGTTTGTAGGTGTTGGTGCCAGTAGAGTTAGAGACCTTTTTGAACAAGGGCGAAAAATGGCACCTGCAATTATTTTTATTGATGAGCTCGATGCTGTAGGGCGTGCAAGAGGTGCCGGCTTTGGTGGTGGGCACGATGAAAGAGAGCAAACGCTTAATCAAATGCTTGTAGAAATGGACGGATTTGAAAACAAGGATGGAATCATTATTCTTGCAGCAACAAACCGTCCAGATGTTTTGGATCCAGCACTTTTGCGTCCTGGTCGCTTTGATAGACAAGTAAGTGTACTTCTTCCGGATATTAAAGAAAGAGAAGCAATTTTGAAAGTGCACGCAAAAAAAATAAAACTGAACTCAGATGTTGATCTTAATAAGTTTGCACGTGCAACTCCGGGGATGAGTGGAGCAGAGCTTGCAAACATGATAAATGAGGCAGCTCTTTTTGCTGCACGAAAAAATAAAAAGAAAGTATCCATTGAAGAAATGGAAGAAGCGCGCGATAAGACTCTTATGGGAATAGCAAGGGAAACCATGGTAATGCCAGAAAAAGAAAAAGCTATGACAGCTTGCCATGAGGCAGGGCACGCCTTACCGTATTATTATCTGAAAAATGCTTCTCCTTTACATAAAGTTACCATAATTCCACGTGGCCGTGCACTTGGACTTACAATGGGCTTGCCCAAAGAGGATTCTTATTCTCACACAAAAAGCTGGCTAAAAGATCAGTTGGTCATTATGTTAGGAGGGTATGCTGCTGAGTCTCTTGTATACGGAGATACAACTACTGGAACTCAAAACGACATACAAAGGGCGACAGATATTGCTCGTCGTATGGTTTGCGAATGGGGTATGTCTGAAGATGTAGGTACTGTAGCTTTTGGACAAGAAGATGAACCTATTTTTATGGGTAAGGAAATAGAACGTAGAAAAGGTTATTCTGAAGACAGTGCAAAAAAAATTGATGTAGAGGTTAAAAAAATACTTGATGAAGCACTTGATACATGTAAAAAGATTTTAACAAAGAATAGAAAAAAACTTGATACGCTTACCCAAGCACTTATAGAAAAAGAAACATTAAGTGATAGTGAAATTAGAAAAATTTTAGGTTTTAAACCATTAGAGGAACCATTAGAAAATGTACAAGAGTCTGGAACTGGTTTAGAAGGTCCACATATTCATCTTCGAACAGATAGTGAAGAATAGTTTATTATACTTTATTTATGTGAATTTTATTGTAACTATAACAGTTTAAGATATGAATACCTAAATATTCTTTTTTTAGAAAAGTGTTTAAGCCATCATAGGAGGAAGTTGTGAAAAAAAAAGTATGTGTTTTTATTATTGTAACAATATTGCTGTACACGCAATCTCTAACTGGTCAAAATGGTGTCTTAGAAACTATCCCAATTGATAACGATTCATCGAAAGTAATTAATAATCCCCTTACATTTAACACTACTGCTTTACGCTTTCTAAATGAGGCAAAAACTATGCTTATCCAACAACAGTGGGATCGTGCAAGTCAAATGACCCAAATAGGTTTAAAATATGATGCTTCTATTGCAGACCTATATTATTTGCAAGCAGTTAGTCTTTTTGAAAAAGGGGAAACAAAATCACTTGTCATTGAGTCTTTGGAAAAAAGTTTATCTTCAACGGTTTCATGGTATGAGTATAATAGAGACGCAGCTCGAATACTTTTAGCATCATTATATGTAGATGTAAAAAAAGCACAGTAAGCACTAAATATACTTAATGAGTCTCCAATACTTAATACTTCTGATGCTATGTTGACAAGAGCAAAAGCTTTATATGTATTAGAGGAGCTTGGACAAGCACGTGAAGCTCTTCTTGAAGGCGCAAATCAATACCCAGATGATAGACGTTTTGATGAATTATTTTATGTACAAGAATATGAACATAAAATTGCAAATGACAAACGGTTAGAGGCGTTAGATGTTGATGATGCAGAAACGGTAGTTATTCAAAACAAAACTCCCGTTATTATGAATGAGATAACATATTTAAGCACTTTATTCAACAAAAGAGCAACACAAGTATTTAGTAGTAAATCAAATGCAATGCTTTATGCTGCAATTTTTTCAAATTTACCTGACGAAAAAGTACGATTGCTAAAAGCATGGAACACACAAGGTGAAACTGACCCCTTATATGCTATACATGCATTGAAAGAAAACGTAATTACAGATGAGCAAGCCTTTGAATATATGCTGCCATTCTTTACTAACATTGATTATAAAGTTTTAGTAGATTTCTTAGTTCTTTTGAATAGCGAGGCTACAATTGAAAGAGCACGCAATTATTTTCGCTCGTATGAAGGCACCTTATTATTTGATTTTGATGGTGATCTAATTAACGAAATGATTGTGCACTATGAAAGAGGAAGACCATCTAAAATTGAATACGATGAAAATCAAGATGGTGAGTTATCTTGGGAAATGATTAATGATTACGGAGAGCCAAAAACACTCGAACTTTTAGATCAAGATATTTTTATGAATTATGAAACATGGCCATATGTACACACAGTTTATGACCACTTGCCAAATAAGGATGCATATATTTATTATATGGTTGAAGATGGACTTTATTTTCCTATGATTGATTATGCGGAATCAGATGTTTTTCAGAATAATTTAAGACTAGTGTTTTACACTCCAGTATTACATCCTCAATTTGTTTCAATATCAACTATAGATTTGTTTAATGCATCCTATGCAATTGATTTTAGTACATCTGAATATGATGAATCGCGAGCAAGATATACTCTTATTGATGGAATAATAAAAAGTGCTGTGTACACTGAAAATAGTCAACCATATGCGTATGGATATTATGAAAATGGTGTGCTAGTTACGAGAAATGTAGATAGGGATAATAATGGAACCTTTGAAGTTGTCGAGGTATTTGCTAGCGATGACACTAAAAGTGTTAACTCTGAAAAAATTAAAAACGATATTTTTGGCTTTAGCCACTTAGCTGAAAGTCAATACATTCAAAAAGTTTATATTGACTTAGATAATGATGGGTTTGATGATTTTTCTGAAGAGTATATAATTCAGGGCGGAAACATTTCAACATGGGATAATAATGGAGATGGAAACTGGGATATTCGGTATGTCCAAAATGAAGACAAATCGGTACAAGCAATAAGTTACATACATCCATTGACAGGTGAGGAGAAGCTTGTTCAGATTGAAAATAGCATTCCTATTTTTGCAAATGGAAAACAACTAGTTAAAGATGAGCTGGTAGACTTTTATTGGATAGGTGAAAATGCGTCTAGTTCTGTTGCAGAAAAAATTATTACTGAACTTTCACTAAAGCAAAGTACGCTTGTTTCACTAATTGTAACTGAACCGTTATGGAATGAAGAAAAAGAAACATTTATGAGAGTAATTGGCATAAATAATGGAGATATGTATTTTGGCGAAGTCTACTATGAATAAAAATACGGTGTATTTGATACTTTTAATATTAATGGTTAACCTATTTGGTTGTAAAACAGCAACCCATACTGATTATGTTACGCCGGATTTTACCAATGCAGAAATATTAGATAATGAGATTGAAAGAATTCGTCAAAACAGAGAAGAAGATTCTGTGAACTCTCTTTGGTTGACATATTTACTATATAATGAAACGAAAAATGAGAATGTAAAAAAATTGTATAAAGAATGTGCAGAGCTTATAGAAAAACAGTTCTACGAATATGTTGAAAAGGAAGACTGGTCTGAAGCCTCTCGGTTGGCACAATCTTTATTACTATTAAATGAAGCATCGGTTGAACTGGTATACTTATTAGATGATACTTTTTTTGAAAACTATGAGCTTGCAATTACTTCCTATGAGAGTAGGCCCCTTCTAAATAATACTCAGCCTGAATTGGCTTCTACGCCTTCACAGATAGCAACTTATATTACAGGTGTGGTTACAATTTGGGTTGATCTTGGTGTTAAAGTTGAGAGAGGTCTGGGTTATCCAAATAGAAAAATTGGCTCAGGATTTTTTATTGATGAAAGAGGGTATATAATAACTAATCACCATGTTATTGAAGAACTTGTTGATCCTGAATATGAAGGCTATTCTAGACTATACATAAAACTTTCGCATGATTCTGAAACAAGAATACCTGCAAAAGTTATAGGGTGGGATAAAACTCTTGATTTAGCACTCATAAAAACTGAAATTACACCTCCGTATGTATATACATTAGGTTCATCGCAAAATTTGAATATTGGGAACCCAATCTATGCGGTTGGTTCTCCTTTGGGTTTAGAAAATACCATAACATCAGGTATTATTTCCGCCTTTGATCGTCAGCTTTTAGCGACTGCTGCTGTTATGCAAATAGATGCAGCAGTTAATTCTGGTAACTCTGGTGGACCACTTATAAATGAAAACGGAGAAGTTCAAGGAATTGTTTTTGCGGGTCTTCCAACATATCAAGGCCTCAACTTCGCAATACCTGTAGAATATTTGAGAGCAATTATGTTGCGTTTATATTCAGAAGGCTTAGTTGAACATTCATGGGTTGGCGCCTATGGTAGAACAAAAAAAGAGTATCCTTCGGATGAAGAAGGGCTTGGAGTTGAAGTTTTATATGTAATGCCTGGAAGTCCTGCATATAATGCAGGGCTAAAAAAAGGAAGTTTAATATCAGAAATAAATGGTATAAGAGTATCAAGTCTTGAAGAGCTTCAATTTGCACTTATTATGTTACGACCTGATAGTATTTCAACTATTGTATATCAAAATGCTACAGAAACTGAAGTAACAACATCGTATGTGTATCTTGATATTAGGCCTGAACAACCAGGATTAGAAATATACGAAAGAGAGCCTGAATATAAAATGGTGTACCCACTTTTTGGAATGGAGCTTATTCCTTCTTCCGTAGGTAATAAAAATCAATTTACTGTTCAGTCAATAATAAAGGGAAGTATAGCAGATGAATCAGGTTTTTCAGTGCATGACCCAGTGGAGATTAGAAATACAGAGCTTTTAGAAGAAGAAGGTGCACTATTCATCGAAACCTTTACAAAAAAACGCAAAAGTGGATATTTTGAAGTAAATGTTGCAATAGGTGCTGCTCTAGATAGTCCCTTTATTTTTTAGAAAATTCGCTTTTCTACACTCAGGTGCGATTGTAGAGCCGCGTATGCGTCCACCGCAGCCTGTTCGAGGCAGGTGAGGAGGATGAGCGTTAGTGAAGCTCGAAATGAGCATTCATTACGGTAACAACCGAAAAACTGAACCTTTTCATTGCTATCTTATAGACAATTAAGCATTTTTCCTATAAAATAACTCGTAATGAAAGACTTAAAATTAAAACGCAACTTTTGTATTGTTGCACATATTGACCACGGAAAGTCGACCCTTTCCGATCGCCTTATACAAAAGGCACGCATAGTAGATGACAGACAATTTCAAAACCAAATTCTCGACAGCATGGATATTGAACGCGAGCGAGGAATTACAATAAAAAGCCAAGCGGTAACAATTCCGTACACCGCAAAAGATGGTAACACATATGAACTAAACTTCGTTGACACACCAGGACATGTAGACTTTTCTTATGAAGTTTCTAGGGCAATTGCTTCTTGTGAAGGAGCTCTTTTACTTGTTGATGCTGCTCAAGGCGTGGAGTCTCAAACTCTTTCAAATATGTATTTAGCATTGGAGCACAATCTTGAAATGGTTCCTGTAATAAATAAAATTGACCTACCTGCTGCTGATATTCCATCGGCTAAAAAGCAAATTGAACACGATTTAGGACTTGATCCTGACGGAGCAATTTTATGTTCTGCAAAAACTGGGGCGGGGATAGATGAGCTATTTGAGGCAATAGTTGAGAGAATCCCTTCTCCAAAACACGATGAGTCAGGAAAAACTAAGGCTTTAATTTTTGACTGCCATTACGACCCATATCGAGGTGTTGTTGTCCATATAAGAGTTTTTGCAGGTTCTATTAAGCCAGGTCAAGTTATTCGATACATGGCAACGGGTACAGAATACAAGGTTGAAACTGTTGGTATTTTTAAGCTAAAATTAGAAGAAAAAGCAGAACTTTATGAGGGTGATGTAGGATATATTATTGCTGGTATAAAAACTGTTGCAGATGTAAAAGTAGGGGATACCATTACTATGGCCGATAACCCTGCAGAAGAGCCCTTGGCCGGTTTTAAAGAAGTTAAACCAGTAGTCTTTTCTTCTATTTATCCTGTAGATACCAATGACTACGAAGAGCTTAGAGACAGCATGGATAAGTTAAAGCTTAACGATGCAAGCTTAGTGTTTGAAAAAGACTCTTCATTAGCACTTGGGCATGGGTTTAGATGTGGTTTCTTGGGACTCTTACACTTAGAGGTTGTTCAAGAAAGGTTAGAGCGAGATTTTGGGCAATCAGTAATTTTTACTGCCCCATCAGTTCGCTATCATGTTACGCTAAATAATGCTGAAGAAAAATATATTGACAATCCTGCTGATTATCCTGATGGCGGAAAAATTGCCCAGGCACAGGAACCTTATATTAAAGCAGCAATTATAACACCTGCAACATATTTAGGTCCTATAATGTCTCTATGTACCGAAAAACGTGGTATACAGGTTAACATGCAGTACTTAGATGAAAAGCGTGTAGAAATAATCTATGAAATGCCATTGGCAGAAGTATTGTTTGATTTTTATGATAGGCTAAAAAGCTGCACACGAGGATATGCATCATTTGACTACGAACTTATTGGCTACCGAGATACCGACCTTGTAAAAATTGATATTCTTATCAATGGTAAAGGTGTTGATGCTTTAGCACAACTTTCTTATAGGGGAAATGCCTATGACCATGCTAGACACGTTTGTGCACAATTAAAAGAAGAAATTACAAAGCAGCAATTTAAGATTGCCATACAGGGTGCTATTGGAAGTAATGTTATTGCACGTGAAACCGTTAATGCCCTTAGAAAAGACGTTTTAGCAAAATGTTATGGAGGGGACGTAACTAGAAAGCGTAAACTTCTTGAAAAGCAAAAAGAAGGTAAAAAGCGCATGAAAATGATTGGAGACGTAGAACTTCCACAAAGTGCCTTCTTAGCAGTTTTGAAAACAAATGTAGACTAGTGCAATTTATAATGATGCATAATTAATATTTTTTTTCGTAATGCCGTCGCCCCTGTTGGGCTCTAAAAACATTTACGACAATAAAAATCTGTAGAATCTAAGAGTTTAAAAAAGATAAGAAAATATGGTGGCTCTAAAGCTCAAAGGAAGAAAAAAATGACATATCAAGAAGTATTAGAAAGTGCAAAGGGGCAAATGGGACCCTTTTGTAAAGCATGTCCTGTGTGTAACGGTCTAGCATGTAAAGCAAGTATGCCCGGTCCTGGTGCAAAAGGACTTGCAACAGGTTTTATACGTAACTATCAAAAATGGCAAGAAGTATGTGTTAACATGGATACTATTTGTGAAAACAAACCTGTAGATACTAAAACAGAACTTTTCGGAAATACCTATCGTTATCCTTTCTTTGCGTCACCTGTAGGGGCTATGAATCTTCACTACGGTGATAAATATAACGATATGCAATATAACGATATTTTAGTTAGAGAATGTGAAAAGGCTGGTATAGCAGCCTTTACAGGGGATGGAGCAAATCAGCAAGTTTTTGTAGACGCATGTGCTGCTATAAAAAATGCACATGGAAAAGGTGTTCCAACGGTAAAACCTTGGGACAAAAAAACTGTTTTAGAGAAAATTGATCTAGCAAAAGATGCAGGTGCAAAATTTATTGCTATGGATATTGATGCTGCAGGCTTACCTTTTTTAAAAAATCTCACCCCTCCTGCTGGAAGTAAAACGGTTTCAGAGCTAAAAGAAATAATTGACTATGCGGGGCTACCTTTTATAATTAAAGGTATAATGACTGTTAAAGGTGCTCAAAAGGCACTAGAAGCAGGTGCAAGTGGTATTGTTGTATCAAATCATGGTGGACGCGTATTAGATCAATGTCCTTCAACCTGTGAAGTTTTAGAAGAAATTGTACAAGCAGTAAATGGAAAAATGACAGTATTTGTTGATGGTGGAGTTCGCACCGGTATGGATGTATTCAAGGCGCTGGCACTCGGCGCTGACGCTGTGCTAATTGGGCGTCCATTTGTAAATGCTATTTATGGAAGTGCAACAGAAGGCGTAGCTGCCTATATTGAAAAAATAGCAGCTGAGCTTACAGATACCATGTCAATGTGCGGAGTGCATTCTATTGCTGAAATAACAAGAAACTGCGTAAGATAATTAATAATGATAGATTTGCACATTAAGTGCAACACTAACGAAAAAAAATAGT
>CAZUPJ010000029.1:0-11797 GCA_964622185.1 uncultured Treponemataceae bacterium | reverse complement strand
ATTGAACGGCATTCTTTTTTAACAATTCAATCATATGCTCAACAGTACTTTGCTTGTCTGCGCTATTAATAAGATTATTTTTTTCATAAGGGTCTACATTTAAATCATATAATTCATCAATATCCCCAGGAGTCCAAATAAACTTCATACCATTGGTATCTATAACAGCTCTTTGTGTATATAAAAAATGTATGCCATGAAACTCCATGTAAATATCATCTCTTCTTTTTTCATTTTTTATCACTGGAATAAGACTTTGCCCATGACACGTTGAATCAATATTTAAATCGTCAAGAACAGTAGGCATTATGTCCATGTTTGATACTAAGGCATCGTTTGTGCCAAGATGTAAGTAATTTGGGTGGCGCACTATCATTGGAATATGCATAGCTTCTTCATACAAAAATCCTTTATCAATTAATCCATTGTGTGCAAATTGCATATCGCCATGATCGCATGTAAATAATATTACAGTATTATCATACTGATTTGTTTCCTTTAAGTAGTCAACGATACGTCCAATTTGATAGTCAATAAACATCATTTGATCATAATAGAGTCCAATTATTTCTCTACATTCTTCCCAATTTTGTGGTGCCTTTCTATAAAACAATAGGTGCCTATTTACGAACTCTGGCTTTTGAGATAAATCTTCTATGTAGTTATCCCACGGAAGTATTTTAGATCTATCTGCTTTTCCAACCCAATTTTTTGGCGGTAAATGTGGACCATGTGGGCCCCAATATTGACATGTAACAAAATAGTTTTCATCATTCTTTCTATAGTTTTCCATAAGTTCTATAGTTTTATCTGTTAAATACCAATCGGTGGAAGATTCATCAACTCCATCCCAAATACCAGCGCAAAGGGTTTTATCATTTGGGTTAAGATATATTTCATTAGTAACATTGTAGCTTAATCCTTTTTCCACTAGATACTCTTTAAATCCTTCATCTAAGCGGCAATTTCCATAGCCAGGAACGTTCATACCTTCAAAACCAAAATCGCATGGTCCTCGCTCAGTTCCAACATGCCATTTTCCAATATACCCACATTTATAATTGTTTTCTAATAATCTTTTATGCAGTAGCGTATCTGGATTTTCTAATTCAGCCGCTAAAGAATGATACATATCACAGTTTGTGCCCATTTTATGGGTAAATGCATAATTCCCTGTAAACATAGATGCACGGGCTGGGGTACAAAGTGGTGCTGTGCTATACGCATTGGTAAAGTTTACACCCTCTTTTGCCAAAGCATCAAGATTTGGTGTTGAGCATACCTCATTTCCATTAACAGAAAGAGTATCGAAGCGAAGTTGGTCACAGCCAATAAAAAGATAGTTCATAGTTTTATTCCTCTTTTACAATTTTTAAAAACTCATGAAGTCCTTCTTTCGGAAGATTCTTGTGAGTTAAAAATGTTTTAATGTCTAGCTTTTTTAAGTTTACACTTGGTTCATGTTCCACAGCCTTAAGGACTTCTTCATAAAAGTGAGATTTTTCAGGATTATTTTCTGTTTTTGGAT
The DNA here is from genome assembly GCA_964622185.1 of uncultured Treponemataceae bacterium. Classification (GTDB taxonomy): domain Bacteria; phylum Spirochaetota; class Spirochaetia; order Treponematales; family Treponemataceae; genus CAYJFX01. Next base: position 10,269 of record CAZUPJ010000029.1, on the reverse strand, counting down.
ACACAGGAAAGGCAGAGTTTCTGCAAGGATTTGCAACATATTTGTCTAAGCAAATAAAGTCGTCATCTTTTATATAACCGTCTAAGCCATATCTTTTTTCGTACGCTATGAGTTTAGCTCGAAGGCTGCAACGTATAGCTTCAAAAGTAGAAGGCTCATGCTCTAGTAAATTGTATGCTTCACCATCCTTTTGTTCTAAGTCAAAAAGCTCTTCTTTTCCACCACCGTAGTAATAGTTATACTCATATTTTTTATTGCGTAAACTTACCCATCTTCTAGAACCTCTTGAATACTCTACATACTGATATGAACGGTCCTTTTTTACATTCGTAGCTATTAATGATTCACCTGGTAAATCGTAGTCGCAAGGGTATTCTACATTTGCCGCATCTAAAAATGTTGGCAAAATATCGTTAAGATCTACATAATCAGAACATACTTCGCCTTTTGTAACTTTTTTTGGATATTTTACAATAAAGGGTATACGACTTGATCCATCATATGGTAAAAACTTTTGATAACAGCCTAGGTCTCCGAGCATTTCCCCATGATCTGAGGTAAAAATTATTAGGGTGTTTTCTTCTTGCCCTGTTTCTTTTAAAGCCTTTAAGATTTCTCCAACTTGTTCGTCAATATATGATATTTGAGTGTAATAACATTCTTGTGTTCTTCTTCTCGACTCTTCAGTTGGAAAATCAGCCCAAGCATTATTTTCTATAGTAAGCTCGGGCAAAGAACTTTTTGCTTCGAGCGGTTTTGGTAAATCGGCATCTTTGTATAAATCTTGCATAGATGGCGGAGTGTTTAAAGGAGGATGAGGGGCAATAAAGCCACTAAAGGCAAAAAATGGTCTTTTTTTACTATGGTTTTTTATAAAATGTATTGTTCGATCAGCTACCCATTTTGTTCCTAGTAAGTGTTCAGGTAGTACACTTTGCTGTGGAGACATATATAAAAGGTTTCTAACGCCATGAATATTTTGAACATGACCAAACCCGTTTTCTTGTAAAAATTTCAAATAGTCATCGTCTTCGCGGTAATTTGGAACTTCTTCCATACTCTCGAAGCGCTCAAAGCCATTATGGCGGCGGGCAGGTTGAAAATGCATTTTCCCTATAGCAATGGTTGCGTAGCCTGCATCTGATAACAATTCGGCGACGGTCGGCAAAGCCCTATTACACCTTCCATTAAATTCATTGTCGGCTAAACCATGATGCTTAGCAGTAAGGCCTGTAATAAGGTTATGCCGTGCAGGACAACAAATAGGATTAGGCGAAAATGCATGTGTGTATACCCTACCATCTTTTGCAAGTTTGTCTAAATGAGGAGTGTGCATATGTGAAAAACCACAAGCATTAATTGTGTCAAAACGCTGTTGGTCAGTAAACAATAGCAAAATATTTGGTCTTTCTTCTTCTTTTAAGAGGTTGGAAATATAATTATCCAACTGCGAATGAATATCTAACTTACTCATTTTAATAATACTCCTTCGAAAATATAGCTGCAAAACTACTTTGTCCTACATTCTACAACTATTAAATAGTAATTTATAAAACTAAATCTGTCAAGTTCATTTTTTACTGAAAGTTGAAAATTTAATGCTTGACAAACGATAAAAGCTAAATTATAATCCAAAATGTAGTACAAACTACATTTAATACAAAGGGGAATACGATGACATCAAAAGAAAGAGTAATTGGTGCAATAGAAAGAAATCCTATAGATAGGGTTCCAAAATACGAAGGTTTTTGGGAAGATACAATCCCATTATATATAGAACAAGGATTAAAACTTCCTCCTCAAAAAACTATTTTACTAAATGGTGAAGATAAAAAGATCGGAAGCCCAATTGAAGAATACTTTGATTATGACATTCAATGTATGTATATGGATGTTTCCATGCGCTTTCCAAGCAAACTCGTTTCTGATGACAATGGTTTAATTGTTGTAGAAGACCAATGTGGATACACCGCTAAAAAATTTAAAGGAAAGGCATCCTCGATTCACTTTCTATCTCACAAAGTACAAGACGAAGATGATTGGAATGAATATAAAGATCGATTTGCATTTGATCCCAATGATACGTCCCGTGTAGACAGTGAGGGTTATTTTTTACGCACGAAACCATACCCAACGTGGGACGAAGCAAAAGTTATTTATGATGAATATCGAAAAAATGACAAATTTTTAGCTGTATTCGGCTATGGCCCCTATGAAGCTACATGGCGGCATCACGGATACGAAGAAAGTTTGATGGACATAATTGCAGAACCAGAAATGATGATGGATATGTTTGAAAAAGCAGCTGATTGTATAATAGAAACAACAAAACACATGATAAAAATGAATATGAAACCTGATGCAATTTGGCTTGCAGAAGATATGGGAAGCACCGCAACTACCCTCTTTTCACCAACCACGTACAAAGAATGTTTGTGGCCATATCATAAAAAAATTGGAAACTTTTTACGAGAAAACAATATTTACTTTTTTATGCATAGCTGTGGAAATATAAAAACGTTGATTCCAGATTTAATTGAAGCAAAACTGGATGTTATTCAAGCGTTACAAGCAAACACCGGCATGAATGTTGCTGAAATGAAAAAAGAGTTTGGAGATAAGATAACATTTTTTGGAAACATTGGAGAACAAGAGTTTGCTAAAGGCGAAAAAGCTATAGAAGAAGAGATGCGAAAAAAAATAATTCCAGCTATGCAAGGTGGTGGATATATTTATCATTCAGACCATAGCATTCCACCAGAGGTGCCTTTAACAACATACAAATTTGCAATGAAAGTATTAGATGAAATTGGGAACTATAATTAATAGGGCACCTCTAAAAACTGCAGTTTTTAGAGGTGCTCAATTATTACTTATTTGATTCTATTTTAAACTCGTATGAAAAGTGATATTGCATAATAGATTGAAAGTTTTCAAAGTTTTTACCTTTTAGGGCTTCAACTATTTTTACATGCTTTTCATACGTTTTTATATGATCTTTTTGCCATTTTTCATGGTAGTATTTTTCACAATTCCATGTTGCATCAACAAAGGCAACCATAACATCATTTTTTACATTTTTATATAAAATCCTATGGAACTCTGAATCAATTGCATACAGTTCTACGCTGTCAGATTCGTTTTTCATTTTTTCAAGACAATCTTCAAGTTTTTCAATTTGGGTCTCGGTCATTGTATCAAAACATTGTTTTGCAAAACCAAGCTCCAAAATTTTTCGTACCTCTTGTGTTTGAGCTATGAGATCTACTCCATCAGCAATAAGGTTTAAGAAAATAACGCTAGACAAAATATTAGAATTAAATCCATTTAAAGTCATACCAACACCTGGCTTTGAAGAGACAACACCAATAATTTCTAGTGTTTTAAGTGCTTCTCTTAATACATTTCTTGAAACACCAAGTTTTTCTGCCATTTCCATTTCAGTTGGAAGTTTATCTCCAGGTTTAAAATTATACTTTACAATATAATTTTTTATTTCTTCATACACCTGCAAATAGAGTTTTTTTGACTTTAAATTTTTCATGTTTTCTCGCTTTGTCCTATATAGTATTATGAACTAATATTGAACATTTGTCAATTTTTATTTCTCTTTATTTTTGATTTATTTCAATATTTCGAGTAAAATACATGGCAACTACCACTGCAAAGAATAATCCAATTGTTCCAAAAAGCAAAGCAAAATCTGTTAACTGTAATATTCCAAATAAGAAGGCATACACAACTACTTCAACAATTGCAATAATAATACCGAGTTTAATTGTTTTTGTAATTCCCCAAACATAAAGACCTGTAGCAGCAATTACAGCAATGGAACTAATAATATAGCTAATATTAAACCCTAAGTGTTCAGAAATTGATAACAAGAGCATGTAAAAAATAATATTAGTTATTCCAATTAATCCATATTGAACAGCATGTATTTTTTTCTTTGTTAATAATTCGCATAAAAAAAGTGCAAAAAAGGGGATAAAAATAAAGAGCATTGCATACTTAACACTTCGTTCAGTTTTTGTATAATTATTGTTACTTAGTAAAAAATTAGCATTTATTGTGTCATTAATTACTTTAGTTTTTTCTTCATAATAGTAATCATCATTATAATAATTGTCAATTTCTTCAAGGTAGCGAATACCATACAGCGGCGTATTAAACCCTGCAATTTCCCACTTTGCTGAAAATCCATCATCAGAAAAATTGCGTTCAACGGGAAGCCAATTTCCTGTAAAGCCAACATCTTCCCAATCAGAACTAAGAGAAACGGTGTTGTTTCCTGCCATTGGTAATAAATGCATAGCACTTCCACCTTGAATACCCATAGTAACATCACTAGTAAATCCGTCCCTTACAAACTGATCATCAATTGAATATACAAATGCGTTCGATAAAATATCTACAGAAGAAAATGAAGCTGTTTCGTAAAGTTCAAGAGATTTTCCTTTCACAACAACGTCGGGTAATTGCACACTATTTTTTCTATCTCCAGTTGCAACAATAAGAACTGCATCATCCCAAGAAACTGTTTCAAAATGCACCTTAGAATCTAATTCATATGATGAAAAAGTTGCAGTAATGTTCATATCTGAGTAAAACACAGGAGTTTTGAAAATCCCCCGCCGCAACATATCACTTTCCATATGAGCTTCTACTGAATACGCACTTGGCATAATAAGAATGTAGTCATTTTTTCTAACATTATCTAAAACGGTAGTATTTCCACTCACTCTATTTACCGACTCATAGTAGTAATAAGGAATAGCAATCATCACTCCATTTAAAGAAAATTCACCACCAATTGGCTGAATTATTGAATTAATTGCCTCATGTTGATAGCTTTGTCTGTCGTAAATAACGCCCCTCACTAAGGCCATGGGAATTAATAGAAGAAGCCCGATAAAAAATACGAGTAGAATTTTAAAGCCAAGTGTATTAATAAAATTTTGTTTAAAATTGTTGGTTTCCATAAAGAAAATAGTAGCATAGAGAAAGATATTATGCAAGACACCGAATAACAAAAGTCTTTGAAAAGAAATTTAGTTATTAGAGTTCCCCTGTATTCGGTTGTGCTACTTATTTTCCTCTTCTTCAAGTTCGCGATACGCCACTTTTCCAACCTTTGTCTTTGGAAGTTCTTTTCTAAACTCAATATCGTACGGTAAAGCATACTTTGCAACATATTCTCTACAATGATCTAAAAGTGTTTTCTTTAACTCATCACTTTCTTCATAACCGTCTTTTAACACAACAAATGCTTTTACTTTTTGTCCTTTTAGATCATCTTTTATACCAATTACACAGGATAAATGCACCGTAACGTGTGAATCAAGAGCGTTTTCTATCATATTTGGATATACATTATACCCATTTGTAATAATTATTCGCTTAATTCTTTGCTTAAAGTATACAAACCCTTCATCATCCATAGTTCCTAAATCGCCAGTATGCAACCATGTATGATTATCTTTATGCACTTGTAATGTTTTTGCGGTTTCTTCAGGCTGATTAACATATTCCATCATTAGCGTAGGTCCTGAAATACAAATTTCGCCATCAGTACCATAGCTAACTTCTTTTGTTGTCCCAACTTGAACAATTTTATATAACATATCTGGAAGCGGTATTCCAATACTTCCTACCTTTTCCTTATTATACGGCGTTAAACAACTTGCAGTTACACATTCAGTAGTACCATATCCTTCGCGAATCTTCACACTACAATTATGTTCTTGTAAAAATGTATCAAAACGCTCCTTTAAACTTGGAGACAGTGAATCACCTCCCGCAAACACACCTTTTAAATGTGACAAGTTTGCATTACCAAAACTGGGTAAACGTAATAATGCTTCAAAAAGTGATGGAACTCCTGCAATATAATTTGGTTTTTTTGTTTTAATTAGTTTTGCATACGATTCAACAGCAAACCGAGGCACCAAAATGCAACATCCACCACCAACAATCATAGCATGGATAGAAACACCAAGCCCAAAGCCGTGAAACATAGGAATAACGGCAAGCATTTTATCGCCCGCCTTAAAAGATCCATCCATTTCAAGTATTTGCATACCTAAAGCATTGAAGTTTAAATTAGAAAGCATTATACCCTTGCTCACTCCAGTTGTTCCGCCACTGTACAAAACAACAGCAGCTTCCTTGGTATCCCTCTTTTCTTTAACATTACCTATACTATTTGAAGCACTTTTTAAGAAATCTGTCCACAAAAATGTTGCTTTTTCTTTTACAACTTTTGGAGCCTTTTTGCCCGCTGTGAGTGCATATCCAATTGCCTTAATGGTTGGTAGAGTGTCTTTTACCGATGTTACAATCAATGTAAAAGGTGCTACAGAATGTTTTATTGCTTCAAAATTTGGATAAAATTGATCTAAAGTCACAGCCATGACACTTTTTGAATCGTTAAGATAGAATTCTATTTCTTTTTGGCTTGAAAGTGGGTGTATCATATTTGCAACAGCCCCAACCATGTTGACGGCATAAAATGCAGTAATGGATTGAGGACAATTTGGAAGACAAATCGTTACATTATCTCCGACTTTTAGTCCAATACTTTTAAAAGCTTGCGCGCATTCATGTATATCATTCACTGCTTTTGAATATGTTGTTTTTTTTCCAAAAAAATCATATGCAGTATAATTAGGATATTTTTTTGCTGTTTTTTCAAATTCTTCATATAATGTAGTTTGAGGGTACTCTAACTTGGCAGGAACTTTCCCGTACGATGTTAGCCAGGGCATTTTTACTTCTTTATTTGTTGCAAACATATTTTCTCCTATCGTGTGTACATGCTAAATAATTATTTTTCAATCTCACATTTTTCGTGAGCAGGTTTATCTAATACATCTGGATTTTGTAGAATCTCTTTTAAAAGATTAATTGTCTTTGAGTAGTAATACCCATCTGCAATTCTTTCATCAATTGTGAGCCCAATATCAATGCATTCTTTCATGGTTACATTTCCGTCATCATCATAAAATGGATGTTTGTGAATTGCACCAATAACTACAAAAACTGAATTTGTTCCACGCTGTGTTAAGTGATGATATGCAGCGTTAAGCTTGATAGATCCAAGATTTGACATAAAAACAGAGGCGTAAGAAGGGTCTCCTATAGTCAGTGAATAGGGCATTTTCCCATGGTAGTCCAACCAGTTTAAAAACCTAACGGCAAGCCGTAGTAGCCACGAAGGTATTTTTGACACAAGCGTTAAACTATTGGTTGCACTATCTACAACGTCGCTGCGCCCCTTATAAATTTCGTCCATAATCTTTTTGTGTACTAAATCGGTAGTACTATCTTCTGGAAATGAAATATAGGCTATTGCCTCTTTTCCTTCATCGTTAAATTGCTTTTTAATAATAAACGAAAAAGATAGATGATCTCGCAAAAATGTTCTTTGCCCTTGAATAAATCTATTCATTTTTGGGCGTAACACCATTGTTTTTACCATTGCAGCTACAAATACAGTAAATATTTTATATGGATGCTCTGGGTTTGTAGCATTTTTCTTAGCGAGATATGTTTTTATATTTGTAATATCTATTTTTTCTTGAATAAAAGCTTCGTTATCACATCTATTTGGGTACATACATGGCATAATTATATTTAAGGGCTCTAAATCCCTTACTAAATAACCATCGCGTCTATCACCCCAACGTTTTTTTTTCTTTCCGACATCTTGTTTGCTCATAATTCTCCTCGAAAACAATTGTAACATAGCAATTAAAAAAAAGCAAATTATAATTGGCTAAAAGTAGTATTTTTTAACATATAAAGGAGCTTTGAAAAACTTGCATACTAATATACTTCTTTATTATTCATTACCCCTTCCCTTGTTTTTTTTACAAAACTTAACTATAATAGTATTATGGCAGAATCAGATAAACTTATAATAAAAGGTGCTAGAGAGCACAACTTAAAAAATATAGATGTAGAACTTCCGAGAAATAAACTTGTAGTAATTTCAGGGCTTTCGGGGTCTGGGAAAAGTTCGCTAGCATTTGATACCATATTTGCAGAAGGACAAAGACGCTACGTTGAAAGTCTTTCAGCCTATGCACGTCAGTTTTTGGGAAGAATGGATAAGCCCGACATTGACTACATTGAAGGTTTATCACCTGCAATTTCAATTGAACAAAAAACAACGCATAGAAATCCTCGCTCGACCGTTGGAACGGTAACAGAAATATACGATTATTACAGGCTTTTGTTTGCAAGAATTGGAAAGCCCCACTGCCCTAACTGCGGAAGGCAAATTCAAGAACAATCAATTGATCAAATAATTGATGCCATTTTACAGTGGGATGAGGGATGCCGTATTCAAATATTGGCTCCAGTAATTTGGGGAAAAAAAGGTGAACATCAAAAAATAATAGATGATGCAAAAGTTGCAGGATTTGTGCGTGCAAGAATTGATGGCCTCATGGTGGACCTAGAAGAAACAATCCACCTTGATAAACAAAAAAAACACAATATAGAACTTGTTATAGACCGCTTAATTTTAAAAGATGACATAAGGCGGCGTTTAGCAGATTCACTTGAAACCGCTCTTACATCTGCAAACGGAATAATTACTGTAATAAAGCAGAACGCAGAAACAAAAGAAGAAACTGAGCACTTCTTTTCCCAAAAAAATGCGTGCCCCGACTGTGGCATTTCATTTCCAGAATTGCAACCAAGGCTTTTTTCATTTAACAACCCATTTGGTGCATGCCCTGATTGTACTGGTCTTGGTGAAAAAATGGAGTTTGACTTTGACCTTATTTGTCCCGATAAAAGCCTTTCATTTAACCAAGGTGCCTTTAATTGGTATAATCCAGATTCAGCTTGGAACAGGGCTCGCTTTGAAAGTTTAGCAGAACATTTGGATATTTCACTCGACACACCTATTGACGAGCTTACAAAAAAAGAGCTAGATGCCATAATGAACGGCACAAAGCAAAATATCCAGTTTGTATACGAAAAACAAGACGGCTCAGGTTATTCATCGTATGACCAACGTTGGATTGGTATTTTCGCAGATTTAAAACGACGTTATAGAGAAACGTACTCAGATGCACAGAGAGCAAGCCTTGAAAAACTTATGTCAAAACACCCTTGCGAAACCTGCAACGGTATGAGACTAAAACCGGAAGCCCTTGCTGTGCGTGTTGCAGAAAAAAATATCTTTGACCTTTGTATTATGTCTGTAGGAGAATCGGTAAAGTTTTTTGATGACATTAGTTTTACAGAAACCGAACAAAAAATTGCTGAGCAAATACTTAAAGAAATTAAAAATAGACTTCGCTTTTTATTTAATGTAGGCTTAGATTATTTGACATTGGAAAGACAAGCTGCTACCCTTTCGGGGGGTGAAGCACAAAGAATCCGCCTTGCAACTCAAATTGGTTCTAGCCTAGTTGGAGTTTTATACATTTTGGATGAACCATCAATTGGACTTCACCAAAGAGACAACCAAAAACTTATTGATACCCTCACCTATTTACGCGACCTAGGAAATACACTAATTGTAGTTGAACACGATGAGCAAACACTTAGAACTGCAGACTATATTATTGACTTAGGACCTGGAGCAGGTGTACATGGTGGGTACATTACCGCTCAAGGCACCCCCGATGAAGTTGCAAAAGTAAAAAAAAGCTTAACGGGGCAGTATCTTGCAGGCACTTTAAAAATGGATATTCCAGAAAAACGTCGAGAAGGAAATGGGCACTTTATTTCTATACAAGGTGTAACAGAGCACAACTTAAAAGATGTTTCTGCTGATTTTCCACTTGGAAAGTTTACCTGTGTTACTGGTGTTTCAGGCTCTGGAAAGTCTACGCTAATTAGTGATTGTTTGTATCCTTCCCTTTCTAATAGGTTAATGCGTACAAGCCATCAAGTGGGAGCGTATAAAAAATTAGAAGGCTATGAGCACATTGATAAAATTATTAATATTGATCAAAGCCCAATTGGTAGAACACCAAGGTCTAACCCTGCAACCTATGTTGGCGTTTTTAATGGAATACGTGATTTATATGCAACACTACCTGATGCTAAAGCTCGAGGCTATAAACCAGGGCGCTTTAGTTTTAATGTAAAAGGTGGAAGGTGCGAAAACTGTCAAGGTGCAGGTACAATCACCATTGAAATGAATTTTTTGGCAGACGTGTACATAACTTGTGATGTTTGTAAAGGAAAACGCTTTAACCAAGAAACATTAGATGTTCACTACAAAGGGAAAAATATTGCAGACGT
>CAZUPJ010000028.1:0-11833 GCA_964622185.1 uncultured Treponemataceae bacterium | reverse complement strand
TTTAAGTCTTTTAATTCCTGTTGTTGCAGGGCTTGGGCTTAACTTTGGTATTGTTATTGGGGCTATGGCAGCACAAATATCAATTTTCCTTGCAGTTCTTTTTGGAGTAACTGACTTTGCAGGAATCTTATTTTGTGCAAGTATTTCAGCATGTTTATCAATTTTATTTGGTTATTTAATTGGTAAGCTGTTCAATAGTATGAAGGGTACAGAAATGATTGGTGGACTTGTTGCGGGATATTTCTCTGATGGTCTTTATCAATTATTATTCCTCTTTATACTTGGTGGCGTTATTCCAATTGCAAATACTGAACTTATGATTTCAACTGGTGTTGGTGTTAAAAATGCTATAAATCTTAGAGATAACTTAAAATATGCAATCGACGACATGCCAATGTTAAACATCTTATACTTTGCTCTTATTGTAATGGTTCTCGTTGTAGCTATTACGCTTATATACCGAATTGTTAAAAAGAATGACTTGGGATTAAAAAAATTACTAAAAAAATGCATTCCTTTAACTGCGCTTTTTGTATTAAGTTTTATCCCAATGGTGCATGATTTTTTATCTCAACCACGACTAATTCTTTTACAAGCAATTGAAATTGGTGGTCTAATAACAGTTGTTTATTGTATAATAAGAATTGCCATTGATATGATAAAAGCAAAGAAAGCTGGTGTTAAAGCTTGTCCTTTAAATAGCAAAAAGTATCTTATGGCTATAGTTATTTCTATAGTTGCATACGGATTAACCTATGTGGCTCCTATTTATGCTGCAGTACAAATGGTGCAATTACCTGTGTTAACATATCTATTAATTGCTTCTCTTTGTTTATTTATTCCTTGGTTTATGAACACTCGCCTCGGACAAAATATGAGAACTGTTGGACAAAATAGAGATGTTGCAACATCTGCAGGTCTTAATGTAAACAAAATCAGAATTATTGCTATGATTATGTCTACAGTGCTTGCAAGTTGGGCTCAGCTTATTTCGATACAGAATATTGGAACTATGTCTACTTATGGCTCACATAACCAAGTAGGTTTATATTCAATTGCAGCTCTATTGGTAGGTGGTGCATCTGTTCAAAAGGCAAATGCAAAACAAGCTATATTAGGTGTAATTTTGTTCCATACATTGTTTATTCTCTCTCCTGTTGCAGGAACTCAACTTATGGGTAATGCACAAATTGGTGAATACTTCCGCGTATTCGTAGCATATGGTGTTATCGCAGTAAGCCTCGCCATGCACGCTTGGAGAAGAAAGAAACCTAAGTTGTAACAAATGCTGCGACACGATGTCGCACAAAACTGATAACTTTTTCTGCTTTACAAATGACGGTATAGAGTGCTATGCCGTTTTTTTTGTTATCTTTAAATTTTTTAACTTGTCAGACGGATAATAGTGTGTTAATATTTGTAGAATGAATGATAATTAATATAATTGTTTTATACTTCCATTTTCAAAAAGAGAGTATATATAATTCTAATATTTATAGGAGATTTTATGATTAATCACAGTGAAATGTTAAAACTACGTAGGTGGAATACTCCTACAATTTACAACGGATGGGAACAAATTGCAAAGAATCCAGATAGACTTTATCCATTTAATAAAGAAGTAATAACTGATTATATGGAAGAAATGGGTGCTATTGTTGGTAGGGCAATTACCGTAAAATGTATGCCTTCTAATTCTAGTTATGCTGATAAGGGACCTGAATTATGGAAAGAATATAGAAAATATGTAGCTTCAATTGAGGGCCCAAAAATTGTTGTAGTGCAGGACTTAGATAAACCAAATTTTGTTGGTGCCTTTTGGGGTGAAGTAAACTCAACAATTCATAGAAGTTTAGGATGTGTTGGAACCATTTGTGACGGTGCAATTAGAGATGTTGAAGATATGAAGCACGCAGGATTTAAAGCATTAGCATCCAGAAAATGTATTGGACATGCATATAGTATACCAATAGAGTGGGGCTGCGAAGTTGAAGTTTTTGGAAAAAAAGTACAATCAGGGCAGCTAATTCATGCAGACCACCATGGTTTTATGGTAATTGAAGAATGTGATGAAGATAAACTTTTAGATGCATGTCTTTTTATGGATAATGCTGAATGTGAAGCGATGATACCATATCCAAAAGATTCATGGAATTTAGGCGGAGAAGAAAAGCTTAATTATATTGAAGAAAATTTAGCTAATTTTGGAAAACTTGTTGCAGAAAAGTTTAATGGAAACAAGGGAGAATGGTAATCTTCATGCTGTAGAAAATTAAAAAACGCTAGCGAACTTGCTAGCGCTTTTTTGTTTTCTATAGTTATAATGCTAATTAAGCCTTGTCTTCTTTAGGTAGAATTATATTTAATATCATAGCAATAAGCGTTGCAGCAGCAATACCATTACCACCAAACACGTATATTAACCATTGAGGGAAATGTGCCATAGCTCCAGTTGCTAATCCTGTACCTTGGCCAAAACCTAATCCAATACCCAAGGCAAGTGCAATAATGAGCGAGTTTCTTCCGTTAAGTTCAACTTGTTTTAGAAGGCCAAGACCTGTAACAGCGATAGAACCGAACATACCTATTACAGCACCACCTAACACAGCTGGAGGAATTGCTGAGAAGAATACACCAATGGGTGTGAAAAAACCTGCAATAATTAAGAATATAGCACCAAGTGAAATTGAAAAACGGTTTACAACTTTTGTCATACGAATGAGACCTACGTTTTGGCTAAAGGATGTAAGAGGGGATACATTAAATATAGATGCTATTGCACTAGAAAAACCATCTGCTAGAACAGAGCCTCGCAGTTCTTTTTCAGTTATTTCTCTATTCAATCCACCTTGTACTATACCAGATGTATCCCCAATTGTTTCAATTGCAGTAACAATAAACATAAAAAGCATTGGGATAATTGCACCAGGATGAAATTCCATACCATATTTAAATGGAACTGGAATAGAAAAAAGACCTCGTTCTAACATGTTAACCATGGTAAAATTAAAAGTTTGAGCTTCTTCTGGTATTACATAGTAAAGTATAAGAGTTAAGATGTATCCTGCAATCATTGCAATGAGCATTGAAGCAAGATTTAACAAACCTTTTGCAAATGTTTTAAGAAGTACAATTATTACAAGAACAAAAAGTGCAATTCCTAAGTTTTGCAACGATCCAAAATTTTGGTTAAACTGAGGCGTGCTACCACCTGACATAGCTTGTATTCCAACTGGTAAAAGAGTCATTCCGATTGAAAGCACGGTTATTCCTGTTACTAATGGTGGAAAAAATTTTTTGATATGCTTCATAAATGAACCTAGCGTTGCTTCAAAAAGACCACCTACTAAAGATGCTCCCATTAAACCTGCCCACCCATACGTGCTAGCTACAAAGCTATTAACACCAATAAATGCAGAACTTGTTCCCATTACAACGGGTAACCCAGAACCAATAGGTCCAAGCGTATAGAGTTGTACTAAGGTCATAATACCTGCTAAAATCATTGCACTTTGGCAAAGATATGCCACATCTACAGCTCCACCGAGTGAGCCGCCTACAATTAATAGTGGTGCTAAGTTTCCAACAAACATTGCGAGTACGTGCTGCATTCCCAAAATAAAGGCATGTAGCAGAGGGGGACGCCCTTCAAGCTGGTAGACCAGCTTCTCTCTTTCATTCATATTCATTTCCTCCAATAAAATATAATTACAAGTATAAGGGCGAATAATAAATAAAGCAAGAAAAAAACTAAAAAAAAATTACGATAAAAAAATAATTTCTTAAAAATTCAACCTTGACAAATTTCGTAATGTAGACTTATAATAATAAATAGGAGGGTTTTTATAGATTCTGTAAAATTTCATGTTATTCTTAATTTTTGGAGGAAAGAATGAAAAATCTATTTACATTTACATCTACTATAGCAATCATTGCTGTAGTTACTTTTGCAAGTTGTACACAACCTAGTAGCCCTACAGTAAGTGATCCACCTACAAATCCGGTAACTCCTACTCCCACGCCTGCAGAGCCTACCGAAATTCCGGAAGGAGTTCGCGGTAATTTAGCCGGAAAAACAATTCAATTACAAACTAGCGGAAATACGACTAATTCGCAAGTATTAAAAAGTATAGTTGCAAATACAAATTCTAATACGACAGCACAAGGTACTTTTTCTGCTGATGGAAATACATTAACAGTAAATGGTGTGAACTATCCCTTTGTTGAAAGTGCAAGCACAGAAACCAGAGCTGTTTATGGAAGTGGGAACACATACTATGCAATATTGTCATCTGGTTCTTCCTTGTTTCAAGCAACACCATCTAATGGAGCTACTTTCACCGAAGCTCCTAATGAAGCTACACTCAAAACAGCAACAAAACACGAAGCTCCAGTAACAGGATTTTCTACGACTACAGCACCAGCATACTTGTACTTTTTGCATGTTGTTTCGGGGCAAGAGTTTACACTTTCAAATGGTTCAGGAATAAGTGGTACATTTTCTCAAGACGGAATGAAAATTGTACCAAACATACCAGGTTCAACTACAGCTCCAATTACCTTTCAAGCAAGTAAAAGTGTCTATGATGCAACATCAAAAGAATATCGTGCAGTTTTTGTTGATAGTAGCTCAAAATATTTTGGGGCACTGATAAAAGAAGTAAATCCAACCATTGACAATGGTCTTGTTACCGCAGTAAGTGGAAAATTTTACTATATTTTAACTCCCAACACTCAAGACTTAACTATAGGATATGATACACCAGAAGCAATTGTTTGGAACGATACAACAAAACAGATAGCGGCAACGCTTGAAAAAAATAGTATAAAAGTAGATGCCGAAACTTTCTTAAATGAAGAAAAAGGTAAAACTTTTACCCTAACTTCTAATGGAATTCAAATTACAGCAACTCTTTCAGCTTCTGGAAAAACAATTAAGTCAACTACAAGCAGTGCTACACTCTACGATATTGTCTTTGTTGAAAGTGAAAGCAAAAAAATAAGTGCAACTGAGTATCGCTCCGTTTGGACAGATGGGTATGGTTACTATGGCATTAAAAAGTTAGGTAGTAATTATTCTTTCTATAGCGATATACATAACAACACCATACCTCTTGGGTATAGTAAAGCAAGCGATATTCCATGGGCAAATGCAGGTACTAGTGCTACAGTTGGTGGAGTACCAACAAATCCTGCAAACTTTGTTATTTCTGATGCAACTGTCGAAACTATCAAAAACAGTCTTGTAACTACTGCAGCTTCTGCAAATACTGGGGTTGTTGGAATTGTAGCTGGAGGAAACATTGCTAATGGTATAACCCTTATTCCTGCAACAAATGCACACAACGAAATTGTAGCAGCCCAAGCTAACTCTACATTAACAAGTCTTATTACTGTTTTTAAAAGTAGTTTGACTCAATATAATATTAGTAATGCAACACTTAGTGCAGTAGATGCAACAAGCGGTACATCGGATCAAGTAACATTAACCCTACACGCCGCAACCGATTACAAGTTTGCTGATAACACTACCACAAAGGCTTTTACTATTACTATACGAGCACAGTCTGAAAGTACATTTGGAGATGGACAAACAACTCTAACAACTATACCTACTGCAAATTTAGACTTTACCATTCCCGAAAAACAGGATGTGACTTCATCTCCGGGGTGGGAGAAAATTAATGTTGTAGATGCTGTGGCACAAAATGCAGGAGGAAGGCCTATTTCTTCTACTATTTCAATTTCTGCCTATGCACAAAATGGAAAAAATAACGAAGTTGTAGTTGCAGATTTTGTCAGTACATTCAACACAACTCTTGCAACAATACTTTCAAATATGCCTGAAAATTCTGGTATTCAAAGTGTAGTATTTAGCTTTAACACTGAGCCGTCTGAAGGCGATACAAATGTAGCAGCAGGAAAGATTACGCTTACCGCAGCTACAGGCTTTATATTTGAAGATGGTGCAACCACAAAAAATATTGAAGTTCATTTTAAACCTGGTGTAATAGGATTTGGTGATCCTAAATGGGGAGATGGACAACCCTAATTAATGTATAAGTCTGCACAACAGAGGTTTATCTAAGAATGCACCGTCATATTTTAGTATGGCGGTGTAAGTTTTAAAAAATATTTTTTTTGAAATTTGTTTGTAAACCCATTGACACTTTTTTTGGAATTTGATATATTCTTAAAAGTAAATAACTAGTCTCCTTCGTCTAGTGGTTAGGACACCGGGTTTTCATCCCGGCAACAGGGGTTCAATTCCCCTAGGAGATGTAAGGCTGATTCAAATGAATCAGCCTTTTTTATTATCCGGAGCGATTTATGTTTACAGAAGATATGGGTATTCAAGAAGAAGAACAGTCTAAGCTCGACCCAACTGAAGTAAGTAAATATATATCAATCGGTGGACCTTTAGAGCACATGTTTAACTCTTTTGAAGAGCGTCCAACACAAATTCAGCTATTAGAAAAAATCTGTACAGCGTTTAATGACAATAAGATTACTGCCTTTGAAGCAGGGACTGGGGTAGGTAAGTCGTTTGCATACCTTATTCCGTCAATGCTTTGGGCGTATCAAAACAAAGAACGTGTTGTAATATCAACTGGTACCATAAACTTACAGCAACAGCTTTTCGAAAAAGATATTCCTCTTGCAAAAAGAGTACTTGATAAAGACGATATAAAGGCTGTTCTTGTAAAAGGTAGGCAAAACTATGTGTGCCTTCGCCGCTTTAATGATACAAAGAATGAACAAGATTTATTTGCAGAGGAAACTGACGAATTAGAAATTCTTACTAAGTGGCTTGGTACAACTCAAAACGGTAGTAATTCAGATTTATCATTTTTACCAAATATGAGCTTGTGGACAAAGATAAACTCAGAAAGCGATGCTTGTATGGGGCAGCGTTGTAAGTATTTTGAAAAATGCTTTGTTATGAAGGTTAGAAAAGAGGCTGCCGATGCTCATATTCTTATTGTAAATCATCACTTACTATTTGCAGATATTGAAATGCGCCTTGGGGTTGGTTTTGATGATACTGCTGTTTTACCACCGTATCAGCGTTTGGTTTTTGATGAAGCCCACGGCATAGAAGATGCTGCAACGAGTTTTTTTTCTGGAAGCCTTACTCGGTTTACATTTACAAAACAATTAAATAGGCTGTACCGCAAAAACAAAAATGCTATTGCAGGACACCTTTACACCCTTGAACTTTTATCTAACAGAGGAGAGCTTGCAGGGCAAGCAATACAAGAAATTCAAGAAATAAAAGATGCCTTTGTAAAAACTGAAGCTTTTGCAATACAACTTTTAGACAATGCCTATTCGTGGAGATTAAAAGAGGACAACGCTTTTCAAGCAACAGGTTTTTTTTCGTCAATAAACACGCTTAGAAAGAGTCTTGTAAAACTTTGTGCTACAGTACGTGAACTTATTGATGAAATTGATGATGATGACCAATCAACCCCTATTGTGTGGGAAACAAAAAGTATATTAACACGTTTAGACGGCATAGTTACTATGTGCCGATACTACGATAAATGGCAAGACAAAAATGATACCATTTTTTGGATTGAGAAATCAGGTGGGGGTAATAGGGATGTGTACCCTCGCTTGGTTCAAACACCGTTAGACATTGCACAACTTATGAAAACGGGTGTATTTGAACCCTTAAAAACGGTTGTGTGTGTTTCTGCAACGCTTACTACAGCAGGAAGTTTTGACTTTTGGAAAAAGTGTTGTGGTGTAAACCTTTTAGAGGAGAATAGAGTAATACAAGGTGAGTTTGCATCTCCTTTTCATTATAAGCAAAATGTACTTTTTTCTATTCCTGTTGATATTCCATTTCCGCACGAGAACTTGTTTCAGCAAAGTATTGAAGAGGTTATTGTAAAACTAGTTAGGTCTTCGAATGGTAGAGCTTTGGTGCTTTTTACTTCTTATGATTCACTTCGCTCTGCATGCGATTATGCACGGCACATGCTTGCAACCGATGGTATAACGGTATTTAAGCAAGGCGATGATGATCGCTTCCGGTTACTTGAATCGTTTAAAAATGATGTTGATAGCGTACTATTCGCAACCGACTCTTTTTGGGAAGGTGTAGATGTACCAGGCGAAAGTTTGTCGCACGTTATTTTGGTAAAGCTTCCTTTTGCAGTTCCCACCGACCCTGTATTTGCAGCACGAAGTGAAGCTATAGAAAAGGCAGGTGGATCTTCATTTATGGAGCTTAGTTTACCAGGGGCCGTAATTACGTTTAGGCAAGGTTTTGGACGCTTAGTGCGTCATTCAGATGACAGAGGTTGTGTAACTGTACTTGATAAGCGATTAGTGCAAAAACGCTATGGCCAGATTTTTCTTGATAGCATTCCTCAAACAAAAACGTTGTTTGAAGGCGTTTCTAGTGTATGCTCAAGGGTAGAAAAATTTATTGGTGAGTAATGTGGGCATAAAAAAGACTGCTTAAAAAGCAGTCCTTTATCAAAACAAAAAGAAAATCAAATTATTTGAAATCCTTTGGTCGACGTTCAACTCGTTTGCATGCTGTACATTCAGCAACGTTTTTTAGCTTACCGTTTTCAAATAATGTTTTCATTACAACATCGCCACCGCAACTACAGTTAAACTTATGTGTTGTAATCGATGTACGCGAGTTCTTACTTGCTCCAGCCATTGGTGAGCCTCCCCGATATAAATTGTTATTGCTAATATACCATTTTTTTTAGCATGTGTCAATAATTTTGGAAATATTTTGGCTTAGTGGTTACTATTCACAGTAGCAAAAATATGAAAAAAACTGCGTGAGATGACATAGTTTTCTGGGTATGAACTTTTTCGCAGGTTGTTAATTGTACCGGCTTAGTGATTGTAGTGGCTGCGAAGCAGTTCGAAACCTGTTTCACTAATAAGTAGCAGGTTTCGAATGAAGCGAAAGCGGAACCACGAAAAGCACGACCACTCATAACTAAGTACAAAGAGTGGGAAGCCCTCAAGTCATGTGATTATTTTGAAATAACAACTTTCTGGGTTGACTGTAATTGAAATTCAGTGTATTCTAGGTATATGTTACACATAAAAGATGCAGATTTTTTTGAAGTTGAAGATGAAGACTTTGACACAATTCTTGCTAAAGATATTACATTTACAGGCATTATTCGCTTTAAAAAGCCTTTTATGATAAAAGGAAATGTAAGCGGATCAATTGATGCCATAAGTGATTTGGTTGTTGATGATGAGGCAACTGTAGAGGCGAACATTATTGCTAAGCGTGTTTTGATACGTGGGGCTGTAAAAGGAAATATTGATTCACAAGGGTTAGTGTTTGTATCTTCAACAGGTTCTGTTGAGGGCGATATAACATCGCCAAAGGTTGTACTTGAACCAGGTAGTATGTTTACTGGGCGTTGTACAATGATTAAAGATAATAATGAATAGGGTGTTTGGAGAAATAAATGTTTTGTACTATTATAAAAAATAAGGTTGCGATATTAGTTACACTTTTTATTTTTTGTGTTGTAGCTTTGAGTGCTCAAAGTCAAATAAGACCCGATGCACTTGCGCTGTATAATGATGGGCTTTACAGGGAGGCTATTGCAGCTTGTGAGCAAGAAATAGCACTTAATCCTCTAAATGTTGAATCTTATGTTGTTATGTGTTGGAGCTTAGTGAGAAATGGACAAAATGCTGAGGCAGAAAACTGGGCAACAAGGGCGAGAGATATTTCACCTTATGACCATCGTGTTGTAGAAATACTTGGTGAGGCAAAATATTATCTTGGAAAAAATGAAGAAGCACTTGATCTCTTTCAAGAATATGTTTCTTTGGTTGGGGAGAATGGTGGTCGAATAGGAACCGTGTATTTCTTAATGGGAGAAATTTATATTCGCCTTGAAAAATACAATCATGCAGACATTTCTTTTTCAAAGGCAGTGCGTAACGAGCCATTGTTATCTCACTGGTGGACTCGTTTGGGATATGCCCGTGAAATGGCTGAAAACTATACTTTATCTATTGAAGCCTATGATCAGGCATTAGTACTAAATGCTTCTCAAGACGATGCCCGCCGAGGGCGTAATCGGGTATTAGAACTTTTATAAATTTTGAACATAACAAAACTTTCTACATTAAAAATACATTTTGAAACGCTTGGTTGTAAAGTTAATCAAATTGAATCGGAGTCAATTGCTAGAGCCTTTCTTGATGCAGGGTTTTCTTGCTCAATAGGAGGTGTAACGTCATCGTGTGCTTCTGATGATGATGTTTTGATTAGTATTATAAATACTTGCACCGTTACCGCAAAGGCCGAGCAAAAGGCACGAAGGCTTATTCGGTTACTATTAGAAAAATATAAAAAATCTTGTGTAATTGTTACTGGCTGTTATGCAGAACTTGAAAAATCATTACTTGAAAATATTGATAAGCGTATTTGTGTTGTAAAGGGCACTCAAAAAGATTTACTTGCAGATTTACCAAACGAAATTATAAGGTATGTTTCGAGCGAAGCCTTTAAGAGTTTTTCTTCTCAAAATTTGTCACTGTATTGTTCATCATATTTTGATAAAAAAAATGAAAAATTTATTATTTCGCCTAAGAAACGTTCTTTTGTATTATCAACCGATACTTTTTTACAACATTCACGTCCTTCTATAAAAATTCAAGATGGCTGCAATAATAGGTGTACCTATTGTAGAATTTGTCTTGCACGTGGTGAATCTGTTTCGCTTGAGCCTGCCGAAATATTAAAGCGCATACGATTATTAGAATCTGCACAACATCGAGAAGTAATAGTTACTGGAATAAATTTGTCACAATATAAATGTGATGGTATGAACTTTACATTGCTACTTTCATATTTATTGGCAAATACATCTAACATATATTTTAGAATATCGAGTTTGCACCCGCAAGTGGTAACCGATGAGTTGTGTGCTGTTTTAGCGAGTGAAAGAGTTAGACCTCATTTTCACTTATCTATTCAATCAGGGAGTGATACAATACTAAAAAAAATGGCTCGCCCGTATACTGCATTGCAGATAGAAAATGCAATTAAAAGACTTTGTGCAATAAAAGATAATCCATTTATAGCTTGTGATATTATAGCTGGCTTCCCAGGAGAAACGGAAGAAGATTTTGAAGCTACAAAAAAACTTTGCGAACACAGTAACATAACATGGATTCACGCATTTCCATTTTCGCCGAGGCCTGACACGTTAGCATTTGCTATGACTCCAAAAACGCCTCAAGCGGTATCAAATGAGCGAGTAAAAATTTTAACTGATATTGCAATAAAGAATAAAAGAAACTATATACATAATTGTGTAGGAAAGACTTATAACGGCATTGCAGAAAAATTTAGAAAAAAAAGCATACAAATTGTTACTGAAAATTTTCTACATGTAACAATTGATGCAGCAAGTATACAGATACCTCTTGAAAGTATTGGTGGAAAAAAAGTAGTTGTAAAAATTAAAGGTATTGCGAAACAAGACTTACGCCAAGCAGATGGAGAGGCGCTTGGAGAATTGATGAGTGTTGATAATTGATAAAAAAATATCAATTGTGGTAAGAAATTTGCATTTCTTAATTATATACTTATTTACTTTTTATGTACAAATTGATATAATTATTTGGTATTGAGGATGTCCCTCGTAAAATTTGAATCGGAGTTATAATATGATTAAAACTGTAAAAGATGTTGAATTAACTGGAAAACGCATTGTAATGCGTGTAGATTTTAACGTGCCAATGAAAGATGGTGTTGTGCAAGACGATACTCGTATCCAAGCAGCTCTTCCTACAATTAAGTATATTTTAGAACAAAACC